>JAUVEQ010000119.1 GCA_030594725.1 Methanobacteriota archaeon | reverse complement strand
GTACCAGATCACGAAGAAGGTGATACCAAAGATGATGAAGATGACAGAATCGTACGCAAAACCCCCCACCACAAGCAATAGACCGATGATTATCCCCGCGATTACCACCAATAAGACTTCCGGTATCCTCAAGATTGAACCAATGAGGGCTCTGAAGGAACCCCTCTCCCTTGCCATGTGGTCGAAGTGGGTATGCACGATACATAATCGTTTCGGTCGTCGGGTCTGGACCATGACGGGACCCGGTTCATCCGTCGTTGAGGTCCAGGTGCGAGATCGGTGTCCCGCAGTTGGGACAGTTGGCCCGGCCCAGGAACAGCTTTCCTCCGCATTCGACGCAGCGGCCGGGTTCGGGCCGGCCCGTGGGTATCGGAGGGTAGCTGTAGGCAGGGGCGATGTACGTCTGGTGGGGTGGTGTCGAGGCAGGGTCGGGCTGCATCGGGCTGAATCTGTACACATCGCTCCGGTCGGGCTCCCGGGCGTAGGAAGCAGGAGGGCTCTCTCCAATCGCATCCTCCTGCCCTGGAATGCGCTGGCTCCCATGGTCGTCGTACCTGACCACGAGAACGGACCCGTAGAGGATCAATGCGATGCCGAAGAGGATGATCGCGCTCATGAGCAGCGTAGATCCCGATTCCCCCAAAGTGACCAACTTGAAGAATAGCCCGAAGGCGATGACACCAATACCCTCGTAGACCAGGTTGGCTCCACTGAGGGCGTTGCGCCCAAGAGGGATGGACCATCCTTTCTCGTTGTCCTCCTCGACCATCGATTTGTGATTGTCGATGATGGATACATTAACGTTTTGGAACACCACAAGGTTTATTGTCGAGGCTGCCCCTCCCAGCTCGGCGATATTATGGCGGATCTGGAAGAGACCTTGGTACCCCTGGTTCGAAGTACGCTGTCGGAGGTGCTCCAGGCGGAGGGCCTGGTCACGGAGGCCATGCGCGACCTTGTGCGCGACGAGATCAAGGCCTACATGCGCGCCAAGCTGGAGGAGGACCCCGTCCTCAAGCAGGAGATCAAGGACGCGCTCAACCTGTACTTAGAAGCGCGCGCGAAGGAGTTCCTCGCGACGGTGCGGCTGGCGAAGGCGGGGACGAAGATGTCCTTCGCGATGCTCCCCGAGAACCTCAAGGATGACATAAAGAGCGAGATCATGGGGATGTTCGAGGCCGAGATCGCAGAGTTCATGGAACGCATGTGAGGGTCCGTCGGCCTGGGGCCCCTCAGCATTGGCTGAATCGATCGATCAGTGTACAGCTGGTCATCGGTCGGATGAGGCTGCCTTCACCATCTCAACATTGCTCTTCTTGAGACCCAGGGCCAGCAGGGCCGTGATGACGGCGCCCACGGCAAGGACCCAGTAGGCGCCCGTGAAGCTGCCTGAGGTGTCGGCGACGTACCCCACGAACAGGGGCGCGAAGGCGCCGATGCCGTCCCGTGTGAGGAAGGTTATACCGAAGAAGGTGCCCCTCACTTGGGGCGGCGCCACGTCGGCGATGGTGGCATTGACCACTGACATGAGCAGCAGGAAGCAGAACCCGAAGGTCGTGACGCCAAGGACCATCATCCAGGATGTGGTGGAGGTGATGATCAGCGCGATCGACCCGGCGTTGATCAGGGAGGCGAAGAAGATGGGACGACGGGCCCCGTAACGGTCCTTTATCCAGCCTCCCAGGGGCTCGGCGAAGATGCCCATCAGGTACAGCATGCTGAGGAAGCCCCCGGCGATGATGAGCCGGACGGCGGGGTCGTCGCTGGGAAGGTCGTCGCCCCGCTCCTTGAATAGGTAGGTGGGCAGCGTGTCCGTGAGGCCGTGGAAGTAGAACCCGCGGAACACCGTTATCAGTATCACGATGAGGACCAGGAACGTGAGCATGGTGCGAAGGCTGGTCTTGTAGTCCTCCGCGCTGGTCTTGGCCACCGTCTCCTCCGATGTGGCCTCCACCTCCTTGAGGTCGACCACGGCCTTCTGGTTCTTGCCGGAGCCGTTCCTCTCGTTCGTGCCGTTGCCGCTCCTCAGCACACCCGAGCCGAAGATGAAGATGACCAGGCCGATGAAGACCAGGCCCAGGCAGCCCCAGGCGACGAAGGCCACGCGCCATCCGTACCAGGCGGCGATCATGGCGGTGAGGATGGGGGACAGGAGCCACCCCATGTTGCCGCCGATGCCATTTATGCCCAGGGCCTTGCCCCGGTGCTTTGGTCCGAAGACCTTTGAGATGTAGGAAAGGCCCACCGGGTGGTAGAAGCCCAGGCCGATGCCCAGGAGGACGAAGAATGCCAGAAGCATGTAGTAGTTGACCGCGAGGGCGATGCCGAAGGATGCGATGGTCGCGATGACGAGGCCCAGGGTGAGCATCTTGATGGCCTCGTGCCGGTCCGCCAGGTAGCCCGTGGCCACCGCGACCATGCCGTAGGTGAAGAGGGTGAAGGTGATGGGGGCGAAGCGCTGGACGTTGGACTCGTATCCGAACTCCTCTCCCACCAGCACTGCCACGGCGACGTACGCCACCAGCATGATGTGGGTGACGAAGTGGGCGCCCGTGAGGAACGCCAGGAGGATGGACTTGTCCCGTGTGAAGACCGCCGCGTGACCACCGCCTATGGCTGGAGCTGAATCGCGCTCAAGATATAAAAGGTGGAAAGGGAGGCCGCCGGCCTTTGCCTCGCGGCTCCGCTAGGCCGGACCGAGCGGCTTCCGGTGGATACCTGCCGGTCCGGCAGGACCGGCGTCCTGTGGGTGGTTGGATGGTCCCGAAGCAGGGCGCTCAGCCGAACAGGGCGGAAAGCCCAGCGGCGGCGCCTGCGGACATCTTCTGTTCGAGTGTTCCCATCCTGGAAGAGTAGATAATCCTTCAATGATTCGGTTCCTTCAGTCAAGAAGGTGAGTAGTTACGATTCGTGACTATTGTGATGATTCCGAAAGAACTGGTGAGCCGAACCGGAAATCTTCAATATGATGGGGGTTTATTGATAATGGGTTTGGAACTATTGAGAACAAGAGACCTTGGCCGGATGAAGGCGGGTGCGACCATGACCATTATTGTGGTGTTGATGGTCATATTAATCAGCGATTTCGCAGAATCGAATCCCGGCTTGGAATTGAAGTTTTCAAGCGCATCCTTCTTTGGTGAGAGTGTCGGTGATCTATCCGCTCATTCCGTTGCGGTTGTCGGGGATGTCAACGGCGATGGATTCGATGACATTCTGATCGCGGCCTACAAGAACGGCGATGGTGGCTCGGGAACGGGCCAGACATATCTCTACTTTGGAAAGCGGGATGGGTGGGAATCTGATATCAACCTGTCCAACGCGAACGCGTCATTCTGGGGTGAAGAGCCGAATGATTTTTCCGGAAATGTGATTGCAGGTGCCGGAGATGTCAACGGGGATGGGTACGACGACTTCCTGATCGGTGCATTCTGGAATAACGAAGGGGGCACACATGCTGGCCAGACCTACCTCATTCTTGGCAAAGTGTCGGGATGGTCCATGGACATCGACCTGTCCAACGCGGATGCTTCATTCATAGGGGAGCGCGCTGGCGATGAGTCGGGATGGTCGGTGGCGGGCGCGGGGGACGTGAACGGCGACGGGTGCGACGATATAATTATCGGCGCTTTGCACAATTACGGAGGTTTAAACGTTCCCGTTTTTAAAATAGGCCAGACCTACCTCATCTTCGGGAAACGATCGGGTTGGACCATGGACACGAATCTTTCCAGCTCGGACGCATCCTTTCGTGGAAAGAGAGCTGTGGATAGGTGTGGTCAATCGGTCGCGGGCGTGGGGGATGTCGATGGAGACGGGTATGATGATATAATTATCAGCACTTCTTATAAGACCCTAAATGGTACTGGTGTAGGCCATTCATACCTCATCTTCGGGAAGGCGTCGGGATGGTCTATGGACACCAACGTGTCCAACGCGAGTGCCTCATATTTTGGGGAGGTACGTTCTGGAAAAGATCGTCTCTCGGTCGCCGGGGCCGGTGATGTCAATGGCGACGGATTCGACGATATCCTGATCAGCTACTGGGATAATGATGAGGGCGGTGACGACGCGGGCCAGACATACCTCGTCCTTGGCAAGGCATCGGGATGGTCGAAGGACACCAACCTGTCCACAGCAGATGCTTCCTTCTGGGGTGAGGCACCTTATAACGAAGCTGGACGGTCCATCGCTGGCGCCGGGGACATCAACGGTGACGGGTACGATGATTTTCTGATAGGTGCCAGTGGTGCAAATACCAGTAGTTACAGAGCGGGCAAGACATACGTCATCCTCGGAAAAGCATCAGGATGGTCCATGGACACCAACCTCTCCATGTCCGACATCACCTTTCTAGGCGAGGATGCTAACGATGAGTCGGGATGGTCGGTGGCAGGCGCCGGTGATGTGAACGGGGACGGGTTGGACGATATCCTGATAGGTGCTCATCACAATAATGCCACCAGGGGAAGAACCTATCTTGTCTTCTATCACGACGGTGCGCCGCCAAGAATTGAGATGGATTCAACACCGCTAATTGCCACCACAGGCGATTGGTTCACCTTCAACACGACCGTTTCCGATAACTATGCGATAGGCAATGTCCACATCGAGTACTGGTTCGGGGATTCTCAATCGCACTTCAACGCATCAGCCGAACAATCGATGGGGAACGAATCCCACGGGACGTGGTTGTTGAACATCACGATCCCGTGGAATTCGACCGACACGCTTCACTACGTCATTCATTGCAGGGACAAGACCTTCTATCTGGTAAGCACAAGTGAAAGGGATGTCACGGTCTTGGACAACGACCCCCCGATCCTGAAGGCCGATGCGACACCCGACAATGCCACGACGGGGGATGTTCTCACGTTCTCGTTGTATTCATCTGATAATATCCATATTTCCGACATCTGGGTCGAGTACTGGTACGGGGACGCCGGGACACACTCCAATTTCTCGATGGCCCATGTCTCGGGCGACCTGTGGGACCTCAACATCACCGTTTCGTCGGACAGTCTTGATACGCTTCACTACTTCTTCAGCTTGATGGACAACTCGACAAACTATCTCACGACGGCCACGAAGGACATGGCCGTGTTCGATAACGACCTGCCGATCCTGGGAACCGATGGCACCGGGAACTTCGGGACCACAGGGGACCCGTTCACATTCTCCTTGGAGGTTTGGGACAATCTGGACGTGGAGGAGGTCAGGGTCTCTTATCGCTACGGGAACGGACCCTCCGAGAATGCCATCCTGGACCTCACGGGAGACAATACCTGGATGGCGACCATCCTCGTCAAGGACACACTGGACGACATGCATTACGTTATCCGCGTGACCGACACATCGGGCAATGTCAATCACACCCAGGAGCGCCCGGTCACCATCATCGACAACGACCTGCCCGAATTGGATGTGAGGGGGACCGCTGCCAACGGGACCACGGGGGATCCATTCACCTTCTCCGTAAGGGTCCGGGATAACGTTAGGGTCAAGGAGGTATGGGTCGTGTACGGGTACGGGTTGAACCCTCCCTCGAACAAGAGCCTGTCCATGAGGGGTATAGACCTCTGGGAAAGGGTGATCGTGATCGAGCACACCACGGATGATATCTATTTTGTCATCGGTGTTTCAGATTCGTCGGGCAACATCAACATCACAGAGGACCGAACGGTGGACGTCATTGACAATGACCCTCCGATAGCGAACGCCGGTCAGGACAGGACAGTGGCTGAGGACACACTTGTCATATTCGACGGCTCCAGCTCGGAGGACAACATAGGGGTGGTGAACTGGACATGGAACTTCACCATCGAAGGTGAGAAATTGAGCCTGTTCGGACCGTCTCAAAGCTTCGAGTTCGATCGGCCCGGCGAATACCGGGTTGACCTGTGGATCCGTGATGCGGGGGGCAACACCGGATACGATTCCTTTGACCTCACTGTAACGGATGAGACACCCCCCCGACCCGATGCTGGTGGGGACGTTGAGGTGGACCAGGGAACGACCGTCACTCTAGACGGTTCTAGCTCCACCGACAACGTCAGGATCATCGAATGGACCTGGCGCTTCATCTACGATGACGCGGTCGAGCAGTTCGAGGTCGATGCGTTCCAGTGGACGTTCGATATCCCGGGGGTGTACGCCATCACCCTGACGGTCCACGACGCGGCGGGTCACCAGGCCTCCGACGAGATCAAGGTCACCGTCAGGGACAACACCTCCCCGGTGGCCGCATCACTTGCCGACAAGCGGGTGGACCAGGGAAGGGTGGTAGCCCTGGACGGTTCCGGTTCAACGGACAATGTTGGAGTGGTCCTTTGGATATGGACATTCGAATATGAGGATAAGGAAGTGGCTCTGGACGGGAGATCGACCTCCTTCACATTCGATATCCCCGGAGACTACCAGGTAAACCTCTCTGTGGAGGACGCTGCAGGGAACACGGACTACACCCTCTTCGCCATCTTTGTCAAGGACACCCTCGCCCCCACCCTTCCGGAAATGAAGGGCCTGAAGACCAGACCCGGGGAGGTTGTGACCATGGACGCTTCGGAGGCAACCGACAACGTTGGAGTGGTCAAGTGGTCATGGACGTTCGAGGAGGACGGCAAGACGGTGGTGCTGGAGGGTCCGAGTGTGGAGCACACCTTCGAGAGGACGGGGGAGTACAAGGTCACCCTTACCCTAAGGGATGCAGAAGGGAACCAGGCCTCGGAGACCTTCGAGGTGAATGTGGTCAGTTCAACCTGGTTGTGGATTGCGCTCGTGCTAGTGGTCGTAGCTGTGGTGGCCGGTGGTTACTTCTATGTACGATGGAAGAAACCGGAATGAGGCGTCATGGTGAGGGTGAACAGCGGGTCGTCCCAGCTGCGGAAGGCGAGGAGGGTCAGGTTGGGCCTACTTCCTAGCGGTCGTTGGGATACTCGTGATGATCGCCCCCGTCGCAATGTCCTTAATGAGCTCCATGGGCTCACGGGCCAAGGGTCACGATGGTAAGAGGTCATGATAACCGAATAAGTGACCATCATCAGGGATACGATAATGGACCAGTGATGGTGGAGGAAAACAGATGGACCGATCCCTTCCTCGCGGCTCCGCTAGGCCGGACCGAGCGGCTTCCGGTGGATACCCTCCGGTCCGGCAGGACCGGCGTCCTGTGCGTGGTTGGATGGTCCCGAAGCAGGGCGCTCAGCCGAACAGGGCGGAAAGCCCAGCGGCGGCGTCCTCTTCCGAGACCTTGTCCTCCTCCTCCTTGTCCTCCTCCTTGGGCTTGTCCTCGTCGGCACCGCCCTCTGCGGGGGCGGCTGCGGCGGCGGGGGCGGCTGCGGTGGGAACGGCGACTGCCGTGGCGACGGCCTCGTCGATGTTCACACCCTCCAATGAGGTGGTCAGGGCCTTGACGCGGGCCGAGTCTGCTTTAACACCAGCGGCCTTCAGGACCTTGGTGACGGCGTCCTCGGTGACGTCCTTCCCTGCGGAGTGGAGGAGCAGGGCGCTGTATACGTACTCCATGTTTTTTTCCCTCCAGTTCTTCTATCGCGATTCATTTCGTTAGATTCATCCGAACAAGGCGGACAGGCCGGCGGCGGCGTCCTCCTCGGACACCTTCTCCTTATCGTCCTCCTCGTCCTTCTTGTCATCTTCCTTGCCGGGCTTGTCCTCGTCGGCTGGTGCCTCCGCGGGCGCGGGGGCCGCGGCGGCAGCGCCGGCCAGCTTCTCCCGCAGCTCGTCGGTGAGGGCGTCGGGGATCTGGGATGCCAGGGCCATCGCCTTCGCGTTCGCCCTGGCCAGGATGGGCTCGACCGTCTCCGGGGTCATGATGCCCGTCTCGACCGCAAGGTTGAAGGCGAAGGCCTTGCCCTCGGCCAGCATGGGCATGATGGTGACCTGGTTGAAGATCCTGGCATGCACCGCCAGGTTGAAGGCGGCAGCGGTGCCTGCGGACATCTGGCCCAGGATGGCGTCGGTGTCCACGTCCAGCACGTCGGGCTGGTAGACGATGCCGTCCTCGTAGGCGGCCTGAAGGTCCAGTCCGAGCATGAGGGGCAGGATGTCCAGGCGGGGCAGGACGGTGGCCAGTTCCTTCGGG
>JAUVEQ010000296.1 GCA_030594725.1 Methanobacteriota archaeon | reverse complement strand
TGCCGGTGGATGCCTGGGACCCGGACTTCCGCCTCCTCGCACCCGTGCTCCTGTCCCTGGAGTGCGACGTGCATTTAATATGCGAGAGCCCTTTACTAGAGAAGGACGCCATCCTCCTCAAGAACATTCTCGAGGATGAAGCGGGGTGATGCAGTGCTGGACGACGTGGAGCGGATGAGGGCCCTTGACAGGAGCGCATTGCTGGACACGGTGGGCGCGTTCCCCGACCAGCTGCGCCACGCGGCCATCATCTCCGAGGGTGTGGACTGGCCCACCATGGACCCGCGCAACGTGGTCATCGCTGGCATGGGAGGCTCGGGCATCTCGGGCCAGCTGTTGCGGGACTGGGGAAGGGACCGTCTCGACGTGCCCGTGGATGTAGTTAACGACTACCACCTCCCCTCGTACTGCGGCGACCGGACCCTGGTCTTCGTGCAGAGCTACTCGGGGAACACCGAGGAGACGCTGTCCTGCTTCGAGGACGCCATGATGCGGGGTTGCCAGACCGTGGCCATCGCCTCGGGCGGTGAGCTGGCGGCCAGGGCTCGCCAGCGTGGCGTGCCCCTGGTGGAGATCCCCGACGACCTGCCCGTTCCCCGGGCCGCCACGGCGTACCTCCTAGTGCCCCTGCTCGTGGGGATGGAGGCGGTGGGGCTGGCGTACGCACTGGACGAACTGCGGGAGGCCCACACGGTGCTCTCGGGCATCCAGAAGCAGCTGGCCCCTGCCACGCCCACGGACGGGAACCCGGCCAAGCAGATGGCCCACAGCCTGCTCGGAACGATCCCCGTGATATACGGCCAGGGGATCCTTGGCGCCGCCGCTCGCCGATGGCGCTGCCAGCTCAACGAGAACCCGAAGATGCTTGCCCGGGACGACGTGTTCCCCGAGTGCAACCACAACGACACCCCCGCATGGGGCGAGTCGGGCAACCAGGACCTGTTCTCCGTGGTGATCCTCCGGGACAGCGTGGTGGACCAGGATACAATCGACCGGATCGAGCTCACCCGGGAGATAGCCTTCCGCAACGCCCGACTGACCTGCGAGGTCAGGGCACAGGGGGAGGGCGCCCTGGCGCGCATCCTCAGCACCACGTACGTCGGCGACTACACATCGCTCTACCTTGCCTTCTTGAAGGGCATGGACCCTGCTCCCGTAGAGATGATCGAGGACCTGAAGAAGGCCCTTAAGGCGAGACGTGCCGATCGGGAAGGCCAGTGACCAGGGGGGAAGGGGAAGGGGGAAGAGGGGCTCTCAGTCCCGGCGTCCTCCGACGCTCATCGACAGCAGACCGAGGGCGACGGCTGCAAGGGCGGCCAAGGCCACGAGGACGCCCGGTCCGGGTATTCCGTTCCCGCCCTCGTCGCTTACCTCCAGTTCCCGCTCCATCCGGTTGTTGTCCTCGTTCTCCTCGTCCACGTCGTCATCGACGTCCACGAAGGCCACGATGGTGTACTTACCCTCGATGTCCGGGAGCCAGGTGACGGCGCCCTCCTCGGACTCCCCGGGGGCTATGGGGCCGACAGAGGTCTCGCCGATCACCCGCTGGAAGCCGTTGCCGTCCCGGTAGTAGAAGGTCAGGACCGCGGTCTCCAGCGAGAAGTTGCCCTGGTTGGTCACGATGGCACTGATGGTGGCCGCCTCGTTGGGGACGATGGTGTCGGGAGCCTTGATACCGTCGATGATCATGTCCGCCCTGGGGACGGGAACGATCAGGTCTATCTGCGCGAGCCCCAGCGCGAGGTCGACCTCGGTGGCGTTCTGGAACTCGCCGTAGACGACGGTGAAGGTCCACGGGTTGAAGGAATGGTCGCTCGCCCCGTGGGTCCATTCGTAGAGTGGCAGCTCGAAGGTGGGGGACGAGCCGCCGAAGCCGGTGGTGTAGGGCCCCACGGTCACGTCGCCGCTGGTGGCGGTGACATCGGCGTGGGACAGCCACATGCCGTGGTCGTCCCAGACCTTCACGTTGATGGTCATGTTCATGCGGAGGTCCGCAAGGCCGTTGCCCCAGGTGACGTCCAGCTCCTCGGGGTCTATGTCGTAGCCCAGGGACTCTATGCCCCAGAAGGCGTTGTCGCGGATGGCGCTGGAGTGCAGGTTGACCGCGCTGTAGACCAAAACCATTCCCGACACGTTGCCGTTGATGAAGCTGGAGGAGGTGGCGTTGATCAGGCTGAAGTAGGAGGACAGGGCCGGCCCGTTGCTGCCATCGATGGTCACGTTGAAAAGCTCGACCGAGGCCGTCTCCAGGGCTATCCCGGTGCCGGTGGCGGTGTAGCTGCATCCGAAGGGCCGGCACTGGGTCGACCCGGTGATGAGGGCGTCCCTCAAGGTCACGGAGGAGGTGGATATGTCCACGCCGTTGCCACAACCCTCGATGGTGAGATTGCTGAGATGGATGTCGGAGCCCTCGATGTCGATGGCCGCCTCGGTGCCCCTGGCTATGGTCACGTTGTCGAACTCGAAGCGGGGCGTCTCGGCCGAGTAACCGACGAAGTTGAGGACCACGCCCACGTCGTACGGGCTCTCCACCAGGACATCGACGACCTTCCCCTCGGCGTAGATCAGTTCCACGCCCGAGGACACATTGTAGAACTCGCATCGAACGACCTCCAGGTAGCCGAGTATGGCCAGGGCGCCCACCTTGCCTCCCTTGAACTCCGAATCCGTGATCACGGTGGTGCAGTTCTCCAGGGAGACGTGGTCGCCGGTGGACAGGGAGAGCATGTCCGAGATGGTGATGTTCGAGGCCATGGCCCACAGGGTCCAGTTGACGTCGGAGGCCTCGACGTCCGTCATGTCCACGGTGGTCCCCTGCATCGCGAAGGCCATCCCGACCCCCGACATCTCAACGTCGGCCAGGGTGCCCTCCGAATTGAAGGCCAGCACCCCGAAGGAACCTCCGGTCACGATGAGGCCATCCACCGTGAAGTTGGTGCCGAAGAGGCTCACCGCCACACCCTCGCTGTCGATGGTCACGTCCTCTAGGACCAGGTCGCCTCCCTCGACCACTATCCCGCCCACCAGTCCGACGATCTCGGCATCCTCCAGGACGCCGTATAGGCCCGAGAAGCTGCTGGACACGATGGTGGTGTCGCCTGAGGAGCTGAAGATGAAGGGATGCTCCACGGCCTGGCAGGTGACCCCGGTCATCAGGAGCGCACCCTCTGGCCCTATCTCCAGGCCAATGGGCGCGTCCTCTGGGGAGTCCCAGGTGATGGTGGCATCGGTGATGTTCAACAGGCCTCCGCTCACCACGGTGATGTTGGCGCTGATGGTGTACTCAGCATCGGACCAGTCGACATGGGTGTCGATGGTGAGGTCCTCATCGATCACCCCTCCCGCGACGCTCACGGCACCCGCCGTGGCAATGGCCACGAGCAGCAGCAGTGGCAGCAAGGTTGGTAGACGGAACACCTTGGTAAAGGGAGCTCTGGAACGTTCCACAGCATGGCTCATGGGGTTTCGCATGTGGTGGAGGTCCTTTAGACTTTCGGTTTGATACGGCCCTTGGGAATGTCGATGGGACATCGACCCAGGGTCGGCTCAGACCTCCTCCCACTCATCCCATTGCCTGTTCTGGTTCCTCTTGTAGTAGACCACGACGGCCACCGCGATCACTGCAAGGAGGATGAGCAGCAGCCACCACGAGGAACCGGCGATGTTGGTGGTCGGCGGGACGTACTCCTCCACCGTCACCTGGACCGAGGAGGTGTCCTCGGCGTCCATGTCGTCGAGGACCACCAGGGTGATGTTGTACACACCGGGGATCAGGGTCGTGGTGAGGACCTTGCCGTATCCCAGGGGCACGTCGGAACCGGTCATGAACCAGGTGTAGTTCAGGTCGTCCCCGTCCTCGTCCGAGGTGCCGTTGGCGTTCAGGGTGACGGGGTCGTTCTCCACGTAGATCTCGGTGCTCACGGGGTTCTGGATAGCGGCCACCGGGGCCCGGTTGACCCAGAAGGTCGCCTCCATGGACTCGGCCATGTTGCCCAGGAGGTCCGAGGCCCTGAACTGGACCACGTTGTCCTCGCCGGGAGCGAAGGTGATGGAGACCTGCACGCCGTGGGTGCCGTCGTCGGCCAGTAGACCCGGTACGGGGCTCCACTCGTCGGG
>JAUVEQ010000346.1 GCA_030594725.1 Methanobacteriota archaeon | reverse complement strand
CCGCCGGAAGGGAGAGGGTCACCTCCTGATGTTCACCTGTTCGGTATCACTATACGGGCCAGGAGGTGACTGTACCGGCCACCGGCACGAAGATGAACAGCATCCAGTACGTCTCACGATAGACCGGGCACTTCCGGTTCCACATAAACAGAAGGTATCCCAGGTAGGCGTATCCCAGAAGAAGGACGAACTGAATTGCCGCGAAGTACGAGTATGGGTACGGCAGCACACCATAACCGTAGGCCAGGATGTTGGCCACGGTCCAGATGGCAGCCACGATGACAGAGTTGCTGATAAGATGGGCACGGTGCTTGTGATATTCCTCGGACTCGGCATGTTTGTGAGCCCTGCGCTCGTGGACGCTGGGCCTCTTCCGAGAACGGGAACCCCTTTTCCCCACGGTTATATATTGTAATCGGGGGTTTATTAACCCTTGCCAGTGCTCGTGTGCACTCTATCGATATCTTATTGTCGTCGACCTTTCTGTGCGAGGACGGGTTCATGGTCCAGAAAGGAGGACGATGGGAATGGTGACCGCCACGTACAGGATCGCCAGGATCATGGGTAGGGTGTAGCCCTTGTCCTCCTCTCTGCGCCAGTAGAGGTACAGCGCCGCGAATCCAACGAGGAGCCAAAGTATCAATTGCCAGTAGAGGAACCAGGTGTACGTTGGCAGCCACTGCCAATATTTGAAGGAGAGGGTGCCGGCGAGGGTGAAGATCCAGAGGCCGATGATCCCCCAGGTGTAGAACCTGATCTTCTTTGGGTGGTCCTCGGACTCATCATGCCTGTGCTGGGACCTCTTCTCGTGGGCGCTCTTCTCGTCGTGCCGGTGCTTCGGGCTCTTCTTCCCCATGCTCGGCCGTAATGCCTACCGTGTATATGAAAGGCACGCCACACCGAAACCGGGCGAGCCTTTATAGGTCGTCCTCGTCGTCCTCGAGCCCGGGTCCGGGCGTCTTGGCCATGAAGAATATCGTGGCCACCACGATGGCCAGGATCGCTACGATGGCGACCACCAACCACACGAGGAGGGACAGGGCTCCGTCGTCGCCGTCCCCGTCGCCGTCCCCGTTGCCGTCCCCGTCGTCGCCCTTCTCGGTGGTGAAGGTGTACTCGACGGCCGGGTAGAGCTCGTTGCCCACCGTGTCGGTGGCGCCGACGGTGATCTTCCAGGTGTACTCGGTCGAGTGCTTGAGGTCCGACCGGGGCTCGATGGTCATCGTCTTGCTGTCGGGGCTCCACGAGAAGTTGACGGCGACGGTCACGGTGTTGCCGTCCGCGTCGACGTACGACATGCTGGTGACATCCGAGGTCGCCGTCTGGTTCATGGCCTTGGAGAACCTCACGACGATGTTCACGTTCACCTTCTCGTCCGTGGCCCCGTCCTCGGGGTCCGATACATCGACGTAGGGGTTGCTACTGTCCAGGGTCAACACGAGGGTGTAGACGGAGGAGACATGGCCCGCCTCGTCCTGCACCTGGTAGTATACGGTCTTCTCGCCGTCCCCTGCGGTCAGCTCCCATGCCAGGGCCTCCAACGGGTTGTCCCACGGCTCGTCGCCTCCGACGGCCTCGTTGGTCACCCGGATGCCGACCACTGCCGTCGTCTCGTCGCTGAAGGTCAGGGCAAGCATGATGTTGGGGTCGTTGACGACGTCGCCTCCGCCCCGGAGGGCGATGGTGCCGGTGGGCTTGTCGGTGTCAAGGATGATGGTGTCCGAGTAGACCTCCGAGACGTGACCAGCCACGTCCATGACCTGGAAGTACACCGTCATGACGCCCCCGGTCTCGCCCAGGTCCCACTCCTTGGTCTCGACGGGGTTGTCCCAGGGCTCGTCGCCTCCCACGGCCTCGTCCATGAAGCGGACCTTGGAGACGCCGGATGTGGCGTCCTCGTAGGTCAGTGTGAGGGTGACCATCCGCTCGGTGGTGACGGTGTCGCCGCCTCCCATGATTATGCTGCCCGTGGGCGCCACGGTGTCCAGGTTGATCGAGGCGCTATGGACCTCCGAGGTGCGGCTGGCGTTGTCCATGACCTGGTAGTAGATCGTGACCATGCCATCCCCCTCGGGGAGGGTCCAGGGCATCGTGTCCAACGGGTTCTCCCATGGCTCGTCGCCGCCGATGGCCTCGTTGCTGACCCGCATGCCGGCCACGCCGACCGCCTCCTCGTAGCTGATGTCCAGGGTGACGTCCCTGGAGGCGGTCCACTCGTCGCCCTCGTTGATCTTCAGGGTCATGATGGGGTCGGTCAGGTCGACGATGATGCTGTCGGTGACGATGGCCGACACGAGACCGGCCGCGTCGGTGACCCTGAGATGGACCCTCTTCGCGCCCTCGCCCTCGGCCAGGTCCCAAGCGTGCTTGTTGCCTTGGGCGGTGATCTCCGTCCAGCTCATTCCGTCGTTGGACACCTCCACGGTGTACTCGCTTCTGCCACTGGAACCGTTCTGGTCCGTCATCACATCGGAGTAGCTGAGGTTGAGCGAGACGTGGGAGTCGGTGGTGTACTCGTCCCCGTCGTTGATGAGGAGCGACGCCGTGGGGGGGGTCTTGTCCAGGGCGGCCTCGGCCTCGGGGTCCATTGTCGGCGCCTCGGCCTTCCCCGAGATGTCCATGGCCCAGGCCTTGAACTCATAGAAGCCCTCGCCGTCAAGGGCCGAGAAGCTTGCGGACCCGGATGCCACGGTGCCCGAGACAGTGTCGATGGTGTCGACCACGGTCCAACGGTCCCAGGTATCCTTGTCCTTGCTGTACCTGTACTGGACCGTCACGCTTTCAAGGCCGTAATCGTCACTGGCGGACCACGGGATGGAGATCCTGTCGATGGCCATCCAGTATGGCGACACCTCTCCCACCTCGGCGGAGGGGTCGGCCTCGTCCACATCTCCCACGTAATACCTGTGGATCTTGGAGGGGAGATCCTCATCATAGATGGTAACATGGGCGCGACCGTTCACTAGTTCCACGCTCGAGGGCCAGTATATGTGGTCGGCGTCACCGGTCTCCAGGGCTTCAGCCGTGTCCCAGGATTGGCCGTCGAAGAGCTGGAAGTACGCCGAATAGTACCTGTCGATATTCAGGTATACCAGTGCCACGTGGCCCGCCTCGACGCCCAACCGGGGCAGGTGCTCGGTCCCTGACGGGCCGGGTATTCCGCTCGGCGAGCCCCATCGAAGGTGGGTGTAGGTCACCATGTCTATGCCATAGTTGGTGCCCCCGGTCTGATGCCGGAAGACCACATACACGTCGTCGCCCTCGACATCGATGTCGGGGTACTCCTGGTTATCCCTGTCGATGGAGGGTATCAGGTTCACCTCCGTGGCCCAGGACACGCCGTTCCACATTCGGTAGTAGATGTCGGCGTCTCCGTTCTTGCTGTCCGTCCAGACAACGTGGGCCTTGCCGTCGTCCATGGCTATGGCGGGGTCGGCCTGCCTGTCGTTCGAGATATCGGTGGAGAGGGTCCCAGTGGCCCCCAGCCTGCCTCCGGAGATGTACCTGTAGTTGATGTCCCAGTCGGTGGCCTTTACCTCCTCCCAGACGATGTACACGTGACTGCCGTCGGCGGCGATGGCGGGGTC
>JAUVEQ010000276.1 GCA_030594725.1 Methanobacteriota archaeon | reverse complement strand
GTTGCCGTTCCTATAATCATACCATACCACGAGGTCCTCGTAGATCCTCGGGTAGTACTTCGGTGCGGTACCGTACGATAACGTCGTCTCGGTATCGGTCGAGAGGTCATACAGGCGGATGGTGTAGTTGTTTGTCCCGCTTGCGTAGACATAGTGACGGTAGACTATCTTGTCCTCCCAGATGTCAGGGTTATAGTAATAACCAGAACCGAACGTGAGCTGCTTGTTCGTCCCTGAGCTCAAGTTGTATACGAAGACATCGCTGTTGCGTTGGTACGTGACGAGGTCCCCGTAGATCCTCGGATAGGAGTCGTAGTAGCTGCTGGATGTCAGCTTGCTCTCGGTCCCCTGGTCCCAGCAGTATATGTCGTACCTGGGACCACGGCCATCATACCACACGACCCTGTCCTCCCAAATGGCAGGATAGTAGACGTAGTCGTTGTAGTGTGCTGTCAGGTTCCAAAGGTGCCCCGTGGCCGCCTCGGCCGAGTCGGTCACCGTCACCGTGCCCGCGAAGATCGCGAGGCACATCGTCGATATCAGAAATAGCGAGGTCGCTCTGGTTCTCTTCGTCTCAACATTCATTCATACACCACCGGTCGGTAGGGAACTTGACCGTTCCCTCCCGGCGCATGGGGCCTCTCGCATCCCATCCACCGATGGGTTTTATCCAAGTGCTCGATATAATTAGTTAGCGGAGCCAGGCCATGAGGGGCGACCGTCCAGTAACCCACACGAACACCCAATGGACGCTCGGGTCTCCGACATTCCGGGGGTCCTCCGTCCCTCGTAGGCCAGGGTCGGTCGACACTCGTTCCCGGGGCTGCAGCGTTCCGACCGGCCGCGAGGTCACTGTGAAGATGGAGGAGGAGGGAGCGGTGTCCTGGGCCTGCCTAAGGCGAGAGAAGCTGTACCCCCTCAGATTGAGGGGTCAGCCAGAAGGGGATGGTGGGCCCAGGGAGATTCGAACTCCCGACCTCCGCCATGTCAAGGCGACGTCATAACCAACTAGACCATGGGCCCTTGCGTTGCCAGAGAAGGTGAATCCCGTATATAAAACCAACGAAGCTATTGTCAAGCTCCATGCACTGGCAGGTACATTCTCTAGGAACCCTTTATTACCATTGTGAGGAATATAGAAAGTGGTGAGGTTTGATGCTGGATATTGAAGCCCTGACCCCCTTGTCGACCGAAAGGGTCCCCGGGGGCAGCCGACCGATGGCCGTCCTTGTCGCCCTGATGCTGCTCTTGTCCATCGCCCCGACCCTTGGCTTCGTGGGCGCACAGGAAGAGGGATACGGGTACCTGGTGTTCCGGGACACCCTTCCCATCGGTCCCGATCTCGACGCGGTCTTCCATGTGGTCGTTCCCGACGAGGTCATCGTGATAAGCGCACGACTCGACCTGTACGGCACCACGGGGATCGTGCCCGTGACCGAGTTCACGGATGACGCGGGTGACCACAACCACACCCTGTCCCTGAACGGTTCCCATGCCCACCAGATCGAGGGCTCAGAAGGCCACATCCACACTCAGAACCTCTCCGGAGAACACGACCATCCGGCGTCGACATTCACGACCGATTTCGACCTCCAGGACGCGCGGATGGACGCCACCCTGCCCGAGCACAACCACACCTTCGACGCGGTGACATTGGCGGTGGACCCGTACCGATTCCAACCCTTCACCTCGAACGGGCACAATCACACTGCCAAACCCCATGGCCATGATGCGCTGATCCCCCACTCGGGTGAACACGGTCATACGACGGAGGTGGACGGTGACCACGACCACCTTGCCCAGGGAACGGGCGACCATGACCACACAGCGTCCCTGGAAGGCCCACACACCCACCAGCTATCTCCGGGCTGGGCCCGGATCGCGGATGGGACCCGTCCTGAGCAGGTCCAGGTCACCCTGACCGCCGGCCCGATCTCGATCACGCTACCGGGTTCCTGGGGTTCCAGCGATGCCGACTGGAACGAGACGGTGGACCTTATGGGGAAACTGGCCCCTGGCATCACCGAAGTGAGGTTCGACTCCGTGACCGACGGCACGCTGGAATACGTGCTGATGATCGTGATCGACTCCGCCTTCGGTGTGCTCACCGGTCATGGTCCGCTGGGAGACGACGGTTCCCTCGAGGTACCCGTATGGAGCCCCCCCGAGACCCTGGGTGCCCGGGTCTACATGTTCGGTTCCGACCTCCCCCAG
This sequence comes from Methanobacteriota archaeon, assembly GCA_030594725.1. Taxonomy (GTDB): domain Archaea; phylum Thermoplasmatota; class DTKX01; order DTKX01. The sequence goes on along the minus strand of JAUVEQ010000276.1, from coordinate 2,148 downwards.
ACCGTGGACATGGCCTCCATCGGGGGCAATCACACCCACTATGCCCTGCCCGCGGGGGACCACACCCACAACATGGGGGTCGCTGACGACCATGAACACCAGGCCACCGGAGGGAACCACGTCCACAACGGGACCGTCACCACCGCAGAACCCCCGACGACCAGGACCACACCCCACTGGAACCTGCCGGGTCATCGTCATGACGTGACGTGGAACGGCACCGAGATCGCCGGGATCGGTGACTACGATTACGCCACCGTGCAGTCGACGGACCACGACCACAATACGTTCGCCCACACGCACCAGGTCGCCATCAACGTCTCGGGCAACCACACCCACGATATCTCGCTCGAGGATGTCCATTCCCATGCATCTGACCCGTCGAACGACCACTTCCACATGACGGACGATGCAGAGCTCCACTCCCATACCCTGTCGTACCATCCCATGGCGACGGGCATCGGCAGCCCCACCGGCGTAAGGACCATCGTAGACGACCTGGACATCTCGGATGCCAATGGCGGGCCCTGGGACCTGTCCGAGGTCCCCGTCGTGGTGGACCTTGGGATCACCGACTGGTCGGTACCCCACTCCCTCATCATGAACTCGACCGGCCCGGGACAGGTCGAGTGGGTCGTGCTCCTGGAGCTGGACATACCGATCATCATAGCCTCGGTCCAGGGTCTCGCCGGGGATGTTCTGGCCCACCTTCCGGTCACCGACTCGGTGGGGGGCGCCACGGTGGGCGTGCTGGGGAACCGGTACATCATGCCCATCGACCCCTCGACCCAGGAGGGGGGCGTGCACGACCACGTGACCACCATGGACGGCAACCACACCCACGCCACATCCGTGAACGGTTCACATTACCATGAGCTCCTGGAGGGCGACTATCACGTCCACAACCTCTCCCTTGACCTAACCGTCGCGACCGTCCAGGACGCCAACGGGACGGTTGACCTTGGGAACCATGTCCATACCGTCACCCAGGGTGCGTCGCTGACCTCATCGGACCGGGTCACGGCCACCACCGGGTCCCACACCCACAGGACCGATCCCCACGGGCACGACCTCCTCTGGTCATCCCTGGGTGACCATACGCATACCAGCTCCCTCTCGGGGAACCATACCCACGACATGGTGGAGAACGGCTCCCACGTTCACTCGATGGAGGGAGGCGAACATTCCCACGCCGTCCTGCCTGGCGTCGATCACGATGTGTCCTACCCCTACCTCGCGGACCTGGACCTGCGCCTCGGGGACACCCATCCCGGGGTCAACCTTGCGGGGGACACCACCTCCTGGTGGGAGGAGTTCAAGGTCCAGGGGAGGTACCTGAAGTCCAGTCCCATGGAGACCATGGTCGGCGCCGCGGGCACCGTCGGGATGTTCTCGGCCATTGTCTGGTTCGCGTTGGATTCGGCCGCACCCGAACCGGTCCTCATCGAGGCGCCTGATTGGGTCCGTCCCGATAGCGGGTTCCAGGTAGTCATCGGGTTGGATGTGGACACCGACTTCTCGACTGTGACCCTGGAGATAGAGGGGCCCATAACCGTCGACGGTCAGACCAACGACGAGGCCAACGCGACCATCACCTTCGACTGCTCCGCGCCGACCACCACGATGGACGGCCATTACAACATCTCTGTGACCGCGTCCGACACGGCCGGGAACGAGGCAACCACCGTGGTGGGCAGCCTTGTCGTTGACGGTACGCCCCCCGAGACATCCTACCAGGTAGGAGAGCCCAAGGTCGTACTTGGCGATGACACATGGGTGAGGTCGACCACACCTATCATCCTGAACATCACCGACGCCCTCAGCGGTCCGAAAATGCTGGAATACGCCTTCTCCTCGAGTGAGCCGTGGACCCCTTACGACCCGGTGGACAACACAATCCTGGAAGGGCTGTCGGACGGACCGGTTGAGGTTTTCATCCTGGGTACCGACATTGCTGGCAACTCGGTGGTGGATAGCATTGAACTCATTATCGATGACACCCCACCGGAGGCCCAGGTCCTCATCGACCCATCATCTCCCGGGTCCAACGTCGACGAGGTGATCGCGTCCTTGAGCTCCCTCATCTCCTTCGAAGCTGATGACAGCGGAGTGGGCGCCATGGACGAGATCAGCTATGCGATCGGCGTG
>JAUVEQ010000274.1 GCA_030594725.1 Methanobacteriota archaeon | reverse complement strand
CGGGCATGAATTTCGTGGGCCGCGCACCGGACAAGATCCGGATGGAGGTCTTCGAGTTGGAGGGCCACCCCTACTTCGTCGGTTGTCAGTTCCATCCCGAGCTGAAGAGCAGGCCCAACCGGCCGGCACCACTGTTCGTGGGCCTCGTCTCCGCAGCTATCGATTACAAGAAGGCCAAGGACAAGAAGGCCAAGAAATCCGGGAAGAAGGGCAAGGGCAAGAAGGCCAAGAAGAAGTGAACCATGGCCTCACTTGCCAAGCAGCTTGCCCAGCAGCTGGTCATGGGCCTCCTCGATGGTCTTGGGAGCCTCTTCATCCTCCCCCTCGGCATCCCCCTCCATGATCAGCTCGAAGTCCCCCTCGGCCTCACCTTCCTCGGGCACCTCCTCGACGACGGCCTCGACGACTGCCTCAACGGCCTCTTCCGGGGGAACCTCCTCGTAGGCGGTGGGCTGCGGGACGGGAACGATCTCCGCCACGACCTCGGGGATATCCTCATCGGGGATATCCTCGACGACGGCCACCATGGGCGGTGCCGTGGGCGGGGGAACTGGAGCTGCGGCCTCCTGGGGCGCTGCTGCCGGCAGGGCGGATGAGGGGAACGCGGGCAGGTCCCCGAAGAACTCCGGAGCGGGCTGGGCCTCCTCCTCGGACACATCCATGGACTCGAACCCGAGGGGGGGCAGGTCCTTGGGTGCGTCCTCGGGTATGAGATCCTCCTCAGGCTCCTCCAGGGGCATCTCCTTGGTCATGTCGCCCTTGGGCACCACGACGTAGCCGGGCATCGCCTCGGGATATGCCTCGGCATGGGATGGCAGGAACTCGGGGACCGACAGCTTCACGTTGACGAACGCGAGCAGCAGCCCTGGGACGATGAAGCCGAAGGGGAGTGCCAGTATGCTGTATACCAGCAACTTCTCCCGGGGCACCTGGAACCGGCGTGCCGAGAACACCGTGACGATCTCGTTGTTCGTCCGTCGGGCCAGGAAGAAGCATACCAGGGCGGCTGCGATGAACGCCACACCGACAAGGATCTGCGTCGTCGCGCTCGTCGAGCCCGAGGACCAATCCCGTCCGTACCATATGGCGCCGAGGTAGAAACGGTATGCTGCGAGGGCTACCCAGATGGCCCCCGCGATGATGAGGATCATGAAGGCTGTCCGCGACCAGTAGTATAGGCTGCGTATGTCGCCCTCGCTGCCGCCCTTGACCTCGGGTTCCTCGTCCACGATTGCTAATTGGATATTGGACCCTTATAACTTACTATCTGAGAATACGAAAAGGGTATGATATTGATGTCTCCATTCTTTCCATTAATCGGGACTGGGAATATCATGCTCTTTATCGTTCGGTCGATTCCCACCACCGGGGTAAGGTTATTAAGGGGAAGTACACTTTGCAACGGCGATACCCATGTCTGGTGACGATTACCTTGCACTTCTCAAGCGCGCCCGGGAGCGCCTGCCAGATGATATCTCGAAGGTCTCCCGCTTCGAGCTTCCTGAGATCGACGTGCTGTACGAGGGTAAGACCACCGTGTGGAGGAACTTCGGCGATGTCGCCGACTACATCCGCCGCGAGCCCATCGCCTTCTTCCAGTACATGATCCGTGAATTGGGCACGGCAGGCACCATGGACGGCAGGCGCGCCATGTTCAAGGGCAGGGTCGTCAAGAAGAACATCGAGGACAAGCTGGGCAGCTTCCTCAACGCCTACGTCTACTGCCAGGAGTGCCACAGCCACGACACCAGGCTGGTCCGCGAGGGCCGCACCACCGTGCTCCGCTGCGACGCCTGCGGGGGCCATCGACCTGTGGCCGTCCGCAAGGCCAAGCGCACCACCCGCGAGTCCGCGGCCCTCCAGGAGGGCAAGATCTACGACGTCCTGATAGAGGACATCGGCAAGAAGGGCGATGGCGTGGCCAAGCTCGGCAACTACACCATCTTCGTCACGGGAGCACCCAAGGGCGCGGAGATGAAGATCCTCATCGAGAAGGTCACCGGAAATATCGCTTACGCCCGTCCCCACGTCGAGTGAGACGGGCTTGATTAAAATTTAGGAGTGCAATCCACAGTGAAACCGTATCGTTCCAGCGTCATCATGCTGACGCTGTTCGTCGTGTCCATCCTCCTCGCAATGGCCGTCTCCTCCCTCATGCCGAAGGAGTACCGGGCCTTCGGTGACGATGTGGACGACCCCACCAACCCGTTGATGTACATCGGCATGGTGATCATATTCACCTTCGTCATCCTCTGGATCGTCCGCAAGGGCATGCAGCGGTTGATACAGATAATCATCCTCTTCGCCGTGGGAATGACAATGTACTTCGTCCTTCGGCCAATCATATGGCAGTTCACCAGTTACGCGGTGGCCGAGATCCTGGCGATCCAGATCGCGATAATACTTACATACGCGCTGTACAAGTTCCCTGAATGGTACGTCGTCGACGCCACGGGCCTCCTTGTAGCAGCGGGAGCCACCGCCATATTCGGCATCTCCCTCGGCATCCTGCCCGCCATCGTCCTCATGGTCGTCCTCGCGGTCTACGATGCCATCGCGGTGTACCGCACCAAGCACATGGTCGACCTGGCCGAAAGCGTCATGGACCTGCGGCTCCCGATCCTCCTCGTTGTACCGAAGGAGGAGGGATACAGCTTCATGGAACAGGGGTCCATCAAGGAGGAGATCGCCGAGGGCAAGGAACGGGAGGCCATGTTCATGGGCCTGGGTGACATCATCATCCCCGGAGTGCTCGTGGTATCGGCCCTCACCTTCCTCACCCCCGAGCGGGTCGGAGAGGTGCTGGTGGCCGGCATCCCGGGCAACGTAGTGGTGTCCTTCGCGACCCTCTTAGGAGCAGTGTGCGGCTTCTGGGCCCTCATGTGGTTCGTTTGGAAGGGTCGCCCCCAGGCGGGCCTACCCCTCCTCAACTCCGGTGCCATCATAGGGTTCGTCATCAGCGCCATGATCGTCTTCGGGTCCCTGGGCATAGTCTGGCCAACCTCGTTCTTCTGACAGGTGATGACATGAAGGCGCTGGTCTCCACCGACCTGCATTCCTCTCCAAGGGCGGCGAAGACCATCAAGCACGGCCTCATGGCTGGAGACTTCGACTGTCACCTTTGCCTCGGGGACGTGATCACCTTCAGGCCCCTTCAGTATCTGGAGGACCTGTTCTCGGACCCTCCAGTGCCAACCTACATCGTGCCTGGTAACACCGACAGCGACGAGGCCAGGGCACGTCTTGTGGAGATGGGTCTTGATATCCACTTCAAGCAGGTGACCGTGGGCGACGTGACCATCGCCGGGGCCGGGGGCTGCACCCCACCTCCCTTCCGCACCGCCTTCGTCGTCGAGGAGGACGAGTACGCCAGCAGACTGCCTCCCGCACTCGAGGGCGCCCAGGTGCTCGCGAGTCACGGTCCGGCCCACGGGATCCTCGACAGGAGCCTGTTCGGCGGCACGAACGTGGGAAGCAGGGCCGTGTTCAAGGCGGTGGAGGAGGCGCGCCCCCGGGTGGTCCTCTCGGGACACATCCACGAGGCCAGAGGGATCGTCGCCTTCGACTGGGAGTCGGGCAAGGTCCTGTCCAGGGACAAGGAGCTGCTGGAGACCGACAGACCTGGCACCACCCTCTTCTTCAACCCGGGCCCGGCCAAGGACGGCTTCCTGGGCCGCCTCGAGATGGAGGGGGACACCGTTTCGGCGCATGCAGGCCGCGTCTGAATGGAGCAACTCTTATCTACCACCTCCCTCATAACCGGCCAAATCCAGCATTCAGGAGGCCAAGGAATGAAGGCATACCGTATCAAGGGCGAGTTCCTCATGGGAGATGAGATGTCGCCCTTCAACCGCGAGATAGAGGCGGAGGACGAGAAGGATGCCTACGAGAAGATGGTGTCCCTCATCGGCAGCGAGCATCGCTGCAAGCGCAACAAGATCAAGGTGGCGGAGATCACCGAGGTGCCCTTCGATGAGATCGAGGACGTGTTCGTCAAGGCCCGCATCGAGGGGGCCTGAGAGATGGTGGCGAGCGAGGAAGAGGTCCGTGAGATGCTGACCATCCTGGACAGGTACAAGTACCAGGCCGAGATGATGGGCCAGCAGCTGAACATGCTCACTGTGACCGAGCAGGAGCTGGGCGCCGCGTGGAACTTCCTCGAGACCTTCGATGAGATCGAGGAAGGCACCCAGGTCATGGTCCCCGTGGGCGGTGGCGTCATGGTCGCGGCCAAGGTCTCGAAGGGCGACAAGGTGCTGACCTCCGTGGGCGACAACATCGTGGCCGAGATGGACCCGAAGGACGCGGCCCACCGCATCGGCCAGAGGCGCGACGAGGTCCGGCAGATGATGCAGCAGGTCAAGGCGGGCATCGAGCAGACGGAG
>JAUVEQ010000328.1 GCA_030594725.1 Methanobacteriota archaeon | reverse complement strand
GATCCATATGGCGAGCCAGAAGACCCCCTGCCAGAACCCCTCGAGGAACACCAGCGGCATCACGCGGCGCCCCTCTCGGAAGGCCCTGCGAGGATCGAAGGTAACGGGCTCTCCCCACGGGGTACGGACGGCGACGACCACACCGACCAGCAGGGCGATGCATGCCACGATGGCGATGACCCAGAAGCCGTACCAGTCCAGGAGGTAGCCCGCGACGAGCGGGAAGATGGCCCCCGCGATGGCGAACATGGCGAACAGCTGGGTGCTCCTGCCGGCACGGTCGGCGTCGGAGGTCATCCGCATGAAGACCACGTTGTATGGCACCCAGAAGACCATGATGAAGGTCCCGTACAGGACCGCCGCGGCCATCAGGTTGCCGTACCAGGCCACCTCGATCACCACCAGGAGCGCCAGGAGGCGGAGGACCAGTCCGAGGGCCATGTAGGGTCCCGCACGGACGGGGCGAAGGAGGGCCACCACAGCGACGCTGGCCCATCCGAACATGAGGATGAAGAACACGGCCAGGGTGGTCTCCGAATGGCCCGCGTTGTGAGCATGAAGGTACACGAAGCTCCAGGCGAAGGTCTCCGCGATCAGGTTCGCCAGCTGCAGCTGCATGATCCGTCTGTACGACCCGCTCATCGGCGATGGCACGCTCTGCGAGGGCATAAATCCTTGCGGAGGGGCCCGTGCAGCGGAGGTCATTGTTGTACTGGTTTTGACCTTTGAGGAATTGGGGACAACATATTTATATAGATGAGACCACCGTTTGTTTGATTTGATGCGACCATAAACGTAAGGTATATAAACCACGGTTGACAAAGTATAACATGCCCCCCGATCCCCCGGAATTAGACATTCCCATAGTCTGGTTTTTCCCTTGGTGGAGCAGAGGTACATGCAGCGTGAGCTCTGTCTCCACAGGTTTCGAAGGAGGTCTGAGCCATGAAACGCAACGCCATCAGGAACTACAGGACGATCCTCGTGGCAGCGAACGCGCTGGTGGCATTCCTCTCCCTAACCAACCTGTTCTTCATCGCCGCGGGTGCCATCGTGGTCGACGTCCCCGATGCGGATGACCTGCTGTACGAGTACGACCCCGCGAACCGGACGCTGCTGGTCGACACTTCCTTCACCATCAAGAACTCCGGCATCTACTCGGTCAAGCACCTTGACATCGCGGCCACCCTGTGCACGGACACGGGCTACTGCCTGGTCGAATTCATCGAAAGCGATCTCCGGGTGCCCCCGGGCGAGGAACGGGTATTTCCCGTGAGCGTGGCCTTGGACATCGAACGGCTGGCCGACCCCGAGATGCTGAGGTTCCTCGTCGACGAGGGCGCATTCGAGCTCAATGTCAAGGTGAGGGCGGAGTACACCATGGGCCTCACGGAGTTCCGTTCCGAGGAGAGCATTTGGTACCCCTGGATACCCCCCCTCGACCAGCTTCGCGGACTCCTTCTGGAGGGCAACCTCACCATGGCCATCGAGGAGGCCCTTGGTTGGGCCGGCCCCGCGGTCCGGGGATGGCTCTCACCCGTCGTCCTCGACGCTGCGATGTCCGAGGGCGAGTGGCGTCACAAGGAGATGTCCGAGTGGGCGGCCATGGACTACCGCCTCCTTCTCAACGAGACCACCGGGAACGGTTCCTTCGACATGATGCTCGCCGCCGACCTCGGTGGCTTCACGTGGTATGTGAACGGCACCGTTCCCCTGCGCATCATCGACGGCGAGGTCTACCTGGAGCAGGAGGTGATATCCGATGTGGCCTAGGGACAGCGATACCAGCACCTGGGCAAGGGCGACCTGGACCATGCTCTACTACATCGTCATCCCCACCGCCCTGATCACCATCATCATGTGGAGGTACCCCGAGCTGGACCGCCAGTATTTCATGGAGATGCTCAGATGGGTGCTGATAATCGGAGTGGCCCTCGTGGGCATCAACGCCCTCAGGGCCGACAGCGAGCACGGCACCTGGACCCGCCTTGCCCTCGACGGGGGTTTTGTCATCCTCACCATCGCATGGTTGCTGGGCGTGATGGGAGGTGGGACCGTTCTGCAGCAGAGCTGGAACGGGTACGACTTCACCATCGACATCGGCAAGCTCTTCATCATCGTCGCCGCCCTCGCCTCCCTGAACATGGTGTACTACACCCTTCGATTCGCCGAGAATCGCGGCCTAATTCAAATGGGCGGCGACGACCCCATACCCGACGCCGAGCCCGGCTTCGTCACGATCGAGTACGCCGAATAGGGCGCGACCCCATGAAGGGTCCAACGATGCAGGGCCCGTCCGGGGGCGGCCGGGGCCCTGCGGACCCCATCTTCTTCGTGTCATGAGCGCCCCATCGGCGTCCCGATACGGTCCTTAGGGACCGTGGGAGACGCCGTCCGCCCCTCCCTACAGGGGCGGTCGGGCTCCCGATGCCCATCTGTGCGGCCTCGCCCGGGCTGGGGGGGTGTAGAATAGAAAAAAAAGAACAGGGTCCAACATTGGACCATCCGGCCATTCCGGGGCCGGTCCGTCTTGACATTCTGGTCTATAGAAGCCTGAGGCCTGCCGTTCTGGTGGACACACCGGAGTTGTACCGCTCCTCGGCCTGGTAGATCGTCATGTTCTCGGGCTGATAAAGGTCCTCGACATCGATGAACTCGTCCGATCCGCAGTACAGGCATCGCCCACCGTAGTAGTCAGCACCACAGTGCTTGCATCGCATCGTTCTCGTCACTTTGCTCACCTCTTGACCTCCCCGGTGCGGTCCGACCCTTATGCCGGATTCGCCCCATGGGGGGGACGGCCGGAAAGTTGGTGTTGTATATAAAGATTGTGCATGTATTATCATTTGGGACATCTTGCGGCCAGGGACCATTGTATCCCGAACAGGTCACTATGCCTCGTAGCACGGCACGGCCGCAGGGAGCGGAGTGTCTCGAGGGCTCTGCGATGGGACCTTGGACCTCAAGGTCCTCAGTCGTCGCTCGGGGACCGGTCGACCAACGTTGGCGATAACCTTTAACCCTCGATGTGCATTGTATCAACATGGACCGGCGCGCGCCCAGACTCCTGTCGATCATTGTCTTCCTTCTACTGGTGGTGGTGCTCCTTTGGAACCCTGGGAACTACTGCCGGGCCGAGACGACGGCGGACGGGGACGACGGGGTGCTCAGGGAATGGGTGAACTCCACGGCCCATATAAGCACCGACCATGGCATGATCGTAGTGGAGCTGGCGGACCAGGGCGCTCCCGTCACCGTGGGCAACTTCATCGAGCTGGCGGACCAGGCCTACTACGACAACATGCGTTGGCACCGCATCGTCGACGACTTCGTGATCCAGACGGGGGACCCCAACTCCCGTGACAACAACCCCTACAACGACGGATCCGGGGGCTCCACCAAGACAATCCCCCTGGAGATCAACGATACCCTCACCCACGAGGACGGCGCCATAGGGATGGCCCGCAGCAACGAACCGGACAGCGCCTCCTCCCAGTTCTACATATGCGACGGTCCCCAGAACGGCCTCGACGGCAATTACGCGGTGTTCGGCTACACCGTCGAGGGCATCGAGGTGGTCCGGTCCATCGCCTCCGTCGATGTGTACGGCAACACCCGTCCCGTCCTCAGCCAGCATCCTGTGGATGATGTTTGGCTCTACAGCGTCCGGATCACCCACGGCTATTGGAACGAGACCGAGATCCTGCCCGATGGCCCCACCGATACCTCGGTGTCGGGGGGCGATCTGGGTGGTGCCGGGACGGCCCTCGTGATCGCCGCGGTGGTCGTACCC
>JAUVEQ010000367.1 GCA_030594725.1 Methanobacteriota archaeon | reverse complement strand
GAGCAGCAGGAACGTTCTGGATATCCTCATCAGGTCACCGCCGTATCATCCTCCTTGGACATGGCCTGTATTATATTTATCGTTAGGAACCTTGCGCTGTCGAGGGGGTCGAGGTAGGCGGTAAGGTCCACCACCCCCACGAGATCAAGACCCGGCTCCGGAGGGTGGGAACGCGGTTCTCGTGCATCCCCCCATCCCTCCCCCGGGAGGACGGTCACGGGGACAGGTCCACGATCGATATTTCCCGATGTACATTAATTTTAAATGTACGCAGCCGTATATCGGTACGACCCCCTGGTACTGTACAGTCCAGAGCCCCGAGGTCGAACTGATCCGCGTAGCGGAGGTGAGGGGGAGCTCGAGGCAGCAGCCCGGGCCAACTATCTTCTTTTATCCGGCCCCCGAGAGCCGGAAATGGCCCGCCCCGGAGCGCTGCCACGACCCCATCGGCCAGGGCAACCACATGCGAAGGGTTAAATCCAGGGCCGTCCCCTATGCAATGCAGAGGGGGCCAGCAGGGAACTGGGACCCTTGAACGGGACCCCCACCGGAGGAGGGCGAACCGATCCGCCACGTTGCGGATGTGAGGAGGAGCTCCCCGGGTCAGGGGACCCTTTTTGAGCAAGGGGGGTCAGCGCGCCAGCCCTATCATGGGACCGCCTCGTAGCCGGGAGGCCGTACTCTACCGCCCGGAGGTCGAACAGATCCACCCTTACCGGTGGAGGTGAAGGGGAGTTCCGGGCCGTATGAGGGCCAAGTCCCGGCCATGAGGCGATAGGGAGAACATCTCAGGGAGGGGAGAGAACATGGTAGGATTCCCAGTCGTATGCCCCGTGTGCGGAGCACGGGAGGAGCTGAAGGCCAGGACGGTGGAGGAGGTCAGCGTGCTCATGACGTGCGCGCTCCCCGCCTGCCCCGTCTGCGGATGGGCCAGGGAGGAGGACCACGCAAGTCCGGTGTGGGACCACTTCCAGGCCGTCTACACGGCGAGATTCGAGGGCGGCGAGGTCAAGCAGGGCCTGGTCGACGAGATATCGAGAGGTCTGTGAGGGAGGAACGATGAGGACCGCGATCGGGAGGAAAATGTGGGACGTTCCGCGACTGCTCACCGACGAGGAGCAGGAGGGGGAGCGCAAGGCCACCTGGCTCGAACTGTTCTTCGATCTAGTGTTCGTGGCCGTGATAGCCGAGATAACACACCTCCTGGCAACCGACCTCACCTGGGAGGGATTGGGCAAGTACATCATGCTCTTCATCCCTGCCCTGTGGTGCTGGATCGGGTCCACCATGTACAACGACCGGTTCGAGCGGAACGATGTCAGCCATCGCATCTCGACCCTTGCCCTCATGGTGCCGGTGCTGGGCATGGCCGTATCGGCCCACGACGCCTTCGGAGAGGCGGCCAATGCATTCGCAGCCTCCTACGTGACCTTCCGCGTCGTTCTGATCATCATGTGGTGGCGGGCAGGACAACACAACCCCATCTTACGCCCGGTGACGGACCGCTACCTGATCGGTTACGGCACCTCGGCCGCACTCTGGACGGGATCCATATTCGTAGACCAGCCACAGATGTTCTACCTGTGGGGTGCAGGCCTGATCATCGACCTGGTGACGCCCTTCACCATCTACAAATACCAGCTCAGATTGCCCAAGCTCAACATCAGTCACATAACCGAGCGCTACGGTCTGTTCATCATCCTCGTTCTGGGTGAGTCCGTGATCGCCCTTGTTGCGGGCGCTTCCGCCCTGCATGGTGTGACCTTCTCCGTTATGGTCACCTGCACCCTGGGCCTGGTCCTAGCCTTCGGTATGTGGTGGCTCTACTTCGGTCATATCAGCCACGCGAGGAAGGACAACTTGCCATTGCACTATGCTGTGTATGGATGGATGCATCTACCACTGATCATAAGTCTGGGGGCCATGGGTGCCGCCACCCTGAACGTTGTGGCCTACGGCACCCACGACGTGCCCGATGAGGCCCTGTCGTTGGCCTGCGGTGCACTGGCGATGGCCCTGGTCTCCTTGGGCATCATCCGTATGGCCATCGAGGGGCCCCCCCTCTACAGGTCCATCGGCGTCCTGTTCATTGGTGCTGCGGTGGCCCTGGCCATAGCTTACACGGCGCAATATGTGGACGCCTTCACGCTGCTCAGCATGCTCTGTCTGTTGGTGTACCTCCTGATCATTCACAGGATTTGGAACGACAACAAGTACATGGTAGCCCAGGAGGCACCCGCGTGACCGACGACAGGGGACAGTCCCAGCTCATCGACGTGCCCGCCATCGTGGCGGCCAACCGGGAGCCCTGGATAAACTTCGACCTCTGCGAGGTAAACGACGCCGTGGTCCGACTGGGCATCTTCCGGGGAGAGTTCCACTGGCACAAGCACGATGCGGAGGACGAACTCTTCTTCGTGCTGGAGGGCAAGCTGCTCCTGGACCTGGAGGAGAGGACGGTGGAGCTGGGCCCCCAGCAGGGGTGGACCGTGCCCAGGGGCGTGCTCCACCGCACCCGGGCAGAGGAGAGAACGGTGTGCCTGATGATCGAGAGGACCGGGGTCGAGCCCCGGGGGGACTGACGGAGGGCACTTTCGCTCATCCCCCGTCATGCATATAAAGTATGGTCGAACCATTTGAAAACATGTGATTGATGAGCTAAATGAGGATGGAACTTCGGTCATCTATGAGGCCGATAGGATTCGTGCTACTTTTCCTGGCGACTGGTCATTCCCTCGTTACACTGGTCGGAAATGCGCCCAGTGCGGCAATCCTTTAATCAAGGATATAAGGTCGAACTATTGTGCGTTGTGTAGAAATTGCCATTCATTCCATGGAGTGAAGTATGTTGGCATCTACCATCGCGACAGAACTGATGATCTAAAGAGAGGGATATACGGTCTAAAAGATGGTAATAAAGTCTGGGCAGATGTATTCGGCCTCGCGCTCTCGCTGATTATTATCAATGAACCCCCTTCATTGAAGGGGAATCCAATTCTCGTGGCAGTCCCTGCCCATCCAGATGACCATCCTGAGAGAACATACAGCCCCCCTGATAGACTTGCTCGCCGAATAGCGACGCACACTCCAACAACTTATCGGCCCAATTTCCTGAGGAAGACCGCACCGAGCGAACAGAAATCCATTGCTAACAGTTCGACAAGATTCAGAGAGGTGGAGGGTAAGTACAAGGCAACCCAGCGATT
>JAUVEQ010000360.1 GCA_030594725.1 Methanobacteriota archaeon | reverse complement strand
CACCATTCGCTTCGAGAACGAGGGCACCTTCGCCCTGCTGGGGATGAAGAACAACCTGCAGTACGTGGTCGGGGGGGCCGTGGCCCCTGTCCAGGACTGGTACACCGTGGGCGCCTCCGCCGTCACCGACTTCGATTACAGCAGCAAGGACTTCTACTTCCTGATGGGCACCGACAGCAAAGTGCTCAAGTTCAAGCGGAAGGACAACGTCAAGCCGTGGCTGGACCGCCCCATCCCCGCTGTGACCATCGACGAGGACGCCCCGGGCGCCGGAGACAACCTCATCGACCTGCTCAACTACGTGAAGGACGACAGGGACTTCTCCAAGCTCAGGTTCGAGCTGGACTATCAGGAGGACCCGGGCCTCATAAGGGGATCGGTGGACGACCACTACCTGGACTTCGAGCAGATGATAGAGCACTGGAACGGCAAGCTCTCCTTCCGGCTCAAGATATGGGACCGGGGCTTCGACGACATCGAGGGCACCTTCGACGACGTCTTCAACCGGTCGAACACCTTCATGGTGGAGGTCAGACCCATCAACGACCCGGTCTCGCTGGTCTCATTGGGGGGCCGGATCATTGGCGAGGACGACCTGGTGTTCTTCGCCTCCGAGGGGCAGGAGCTGAACCTCACCATCGAGACCCACGACGTGGACAACGTCCCGCCCGGCGAGCAACCGCCCCAGTTCTCCTTCAACAGGAGCCTGCCATCGATCAGGGTTGATGCGGAGGAGATGGTGCTGAGCTTCGTGCCACGGAACAAGGACGTGGGGACGATATACATCAGCCTTCTGATCACGGACGGGTTCGGCTCCACCGTGACCTCTGCCCTCGTATTCCACATCAAGAACGTCAACAACCCGCCCAAGCTGCAGGGGATAAGGGACAGGACGGTCCTCGAGGACCACTGGCTCAACTTCACGGTCTCCGCGAGGGACGAGGACCTGGAGATCGGCGTGCCTGACGTGATATCCTTCTCCACCAACGTCTCCGACGGCATCGGTGACGATGACCTTCCCTACTTCAGCTACATGACCGACCCGGAGGACCCAACCCAGATCAGGGTCTCGTTCCTCCCAATGAACGTGGACGTGGGCGTGATACTGGTGGAGTTCCGTGTCAGGGACGGGTTCGCCGGCGTTGGGGAATGGCAGGACACGAGGACGATGGTCATCACCGTCGTGAACACCAACGACGCCCCCGTGCTGACGGAGGTGTCCGGGGTCAGCCTGGAAGGAGTGGTCGAGTACCCGATGGTGGCCAACGAGGACAGCGAGCTGAGGCTGACCATCCTCGCCGATGACGACGATTCCGATCAACTGTTCTACTACGTGGACGACTCCCGGTTCGACCTGGAGCAACCGGGAGGGGGCTACGAGGCACGGCTCTCGTTCACCCCCGGGAACGATGACGTGGGCTCGATATACGTCACGCTCAGTGTGTGGGACATCTTCAACACCTTCGACCAGCTGGTCCTCAACATAACCGTGGTCAACGTGAACGACCCGCCCCACCTGGTCCAGTTCGAGGCGAAGGACACCACCGACGTGGAGGAGCTGGAGTTCACCCTGTTCGAGGACGTTCTCTTCACGGCTCCCATCATCGTCACGGACATAGATAGTGACAAGCTCACCTTCTCCGACGACCAGGGCATCTTCACCTTCTGGGTTGACCCGGCGGACCCCTACCGGGCCCTGGCCAACTTCACCCCGGACCAGTCGAACGTCGGACAGATAATCACCATCCTCGAGGTCGATGACGGCGACGGGGACGTGGATGCGATCAACCTGATCCTCAACGTGGTGGCCACCAATGACGGGCCGAGCACGATCGAGATCACCCAGATGGACCTCAACTCCCTCACCATTCCCATGAGGTCGACCCTGGCCACGGACTCCGACGGGGATGCCCTCACCTACACCTGGGACTACGGCGACCATGGTCCGACCGACTCCGGGGTCGACCTCATCGAGGTCACCCACACCTATTACCGGCCCGGTTCGTACATCGTCACCGTGACGGTGGACGACGGTAACGGCGGCACCTCCGTTTCACAGGAGGAGATCCTCGTGCCCGACCTGGGCGTGGATCCCCAGGAGACCGAGGTCCAGGAGGGTCCCGTGGTCCTCGTGGGGGTCCTGATAGGCATCTTCGCCGGAGTGGCCCTCGTCTTCCTCTACCTGTACTGGAGGATGCCCACCAGGAAGCAGGAGTGAGGTCTACAGGGGCCCGGCAACCTTTTTTACCCCCTGGTCCCGTTCCCACGGCCGTGGATGCCCTGACACCGGGAAGGATCGTAAGACCAGTGCTGGTCCTGATAGTTGCACCGGTGGTGCTGGTGCTCATTATAGCCTCAGGGGGAGCGGGCCTCATGGGCCTCGCTGGATATACCGTCGTGTTCTTCCTGATGGTCCTCTGGAACTTCTGGGCCCTTTGGAGGGCCACGTTGAACAGATGGTCCTCCCCCGACGGCCTGATGACACCCCTCAACCTGGCGGTCGCGGGTGGATACCTCTTCGTGTTCGTTGCCTGGGGGCCCTACGTCCTGAACCTATGGATCGTGCCCCGGACGGTCTTCGCCCTCGCGTACGGGGCCGCTACCGTCCTGGTGGTCTTCCTCCTCTGGTCGCGGCCCGAGACCCGCAGGCTGCGCAACTACCTCTTCGCCGTATACAACCTGATCGGCACGCTTGCGGTGGCCGCCTGGGCCGCTGCCGACGCGGGCTCCGATGGCCTGGCAATGCTGAACATCGCGGCCCAGGGATGGGGGATCGCCCAGACCTACCTGATCATCTGGGGAGCCTTCTTCGGTCCCATCTTCTTCCTTCCACCGATGCTGTTGATCGAGGCCAGGAGGGAGGAAGAGGAAGAGGACGCGGAGATGACCGTCGACCCCGGGACGGGCGTGGTCTCCATCAGTTCGAGCCCCCAGGAGGGCGTCCTGCCTCCCATGGCGACCGCTGTCGGGAAGGCCGTGGTGGGCGAGGGGTCGCCCCCGGGCCGTCGGAGGAGGGGACCTGTCCGAAGAGTGGTGTCCCTTGGCATCGACGCCTTCATGGGCGGCCTGGTGGTGCTGCTCCTGGTCTTCAGCGCCATCGGTGCCGCCAACGTCGCCTCGTGGAACGACCTGCCGGACCCGGGGGAGGAGGGTTACGGCGTCTCGCCCGGTTTCGAGTTCGCTGCCATAGGAAGGGCCTTCACCGACCGCCGCTTCGCGGTTCCAGACTGGTCATCGGTGGTGGACGAGGAGGTTGACAGGGCGCGGGACCTGGGCCTTGCCTACATCCGATA
>JAUVEQ010000152.1 GCA_030594725.1 Methanobacteriota archaeon | reverse complement strand
CCTGGCATTCATTGGGACAACGGGCGGAGCCACTTACGAAGGTTCTTCGAGGTGCGCTGACTGCCACGACGACATGCTGGAAGATTGGGAAGGAACAATGCATGGCATTGACTTTTCGGTGTGGGATTACCACGACGAGCCGACCAACAAGTACACCTATGGTGGCGGTAACGAGACCACCGGCATGACCGGCTCCTGTGCCGAGTGCCACGTAGTGGCGTACGGCGAGGAAAGTGGTTTCGATCCAGCTCTTCCCTGGAACGACACGTACAACGCAGGCGACGATGAGGATTTCCCGAACCTGCACCTGCTTCGCATCGGGTGCGAGAACTGCCACGGACCTGGTAGCGACCACGTGTCCTCAAAGGATGCAGCTGACATCGACAAGAGCATCTATTCCTACTCTGATTCCTGCGGGAACGATGAGCGTGGCTGCCACGGTGATGGACGCCAGTGGGGCAACGATACCCTGACCGGGTATGCCGCCTCCGACCATTACCTGAACGAGGCACCAGCCTATGCCCAGAGGGCATCGTGCGCCTTGTGCCGCGCCACCCAGGGCTTCATCGCAGGACAGGTCGATGGTGAGCCGTGGGAGGAGCTTCCAGAGGACGTAGACATCATCTGGAGGGTCACCTGCTTCGCATGCCACGATCCACATCCCGATGGTGAGCATATGTCCTACCAGCTGAGGATGGAACCCGAGGACCTATGTGAGGCGTGCCACCGCACCACCTCTACCTTCGGGACCGAGGAGGTACATCATCCCCAGGCCGAGTTCAGGGCCGCAGACCCGGTATACACTGCCGAGCAGTCCTTCTGGATGAAGGATTTGGAGTGTGTGGAGTGCCACATGTTCCAGTCCGGCCGTGGAACACCGAACGAGGAGTTCAAGATGGGCCATTCATTCGAGCCCCACATGGAAGCTTGCATGGATTGCCACTCGATGTATGAGACCCCAGAGGATGCTCGTGCAGCCGTGGACCACATCCAGCACAGGTTCCATGAGGCCATCGAACCTGCGATGGTCCGCTTGGGCACCGATGAGGATGGTGTCCGGACCGGCACCAAGGCTCTCAAGGACTGGGCCGTGGGCAACGAGTCCACCCCCGGCGAGCTCTGGACCGACGCGCTTGAACTGGCCTACTCCGAGGCCCACTGGGACCTCACCTTCGCCGAGCATGATGCCAGTGGCAGCTTCCACAACCCCACGTTGGGTATGGACATGGTCGCAGGCAGCCTTGAGCGCATCGAGATGATCGAGGAGGCCATGGACATCGGCGGCGTTGGCGGCGAGGTCACCTGGACCAAGTCCGGAGATGTCATCGAGGGCGCCATGATCAAGGACAACATGGGCGAGACCGTGGCCACCACGGATGCTGAGGGCAAGTACTTCTTCTGGGCCCCCGCTCAGAACCGTGCCTACAACGTGGTTGACGCGGATGGTAAGCTCATCGGCACTACCTTGATCGAGGCGACGGCTCAGGCGAACATCACGAAGGACCTCACCTTCGAGAAGCAGACCGTCGATGATGATACCGACGGCGAGGATACCGAGGGAATGACCACCATTGCTTGGGTGCTCCTGGGCGTAGTCATCGTCCTGATCCTGCTCCTGGTCGTAATGGCCATGAAGGGTGGTAGCGAGGAGTAGGGAACTACACATCCCAACGATATGGGCGGAAAGGCTCTGCCCATATCCCTCCCTCTTTTTTTTATTTGATAGTATCTCGTGCCCCTAGGCTCTTTCTTGAATTTTCACCTCACACATACCTAGGGTGGATCTGTGGATCAGGGCCTTCTTCAACAAGAGCCAGTCTGAGGTGATCGGCCTGAACTCTCATAGACATGATACACGAGGATGGCCCGTTCTCGTGATATCCAAGTGTTCTATGGAGATGCCTCATCCAATATCACCTCACAGCGATATTAGAAGGGACCGAGCATCCCGAGGTAGCTCAGGACGATGAGGAGGTTGCCAGCGAAGAGGAGACCTCCCATGGCGCTCGTCAGCGGCTTCACGAGGTCCCGACGGAATGCGAGGAGCGGGAATACGATGAGCTCCCCCAGGATTATCACCCAGGCGACCCAGAGGAAGTCGGGGTTCAGGATTATCGAGTTCAGTGACATGTAGACGATGCCCACGTCTGCAAGGCCTATGAGCACGGCTCCCAGGAGGCATGCCCGACGCCATCCCAGGGCCACCACTATGCTCACCTTGCCTCCCCTCTCGTCGCTGACGTGGTCCATCAAGGCGGGGAGCATGAAGAACGTGCTGGTCCCGAGGGCGCTGGTCACCAGCCACGCGGTGGGGGGGAGGGACGAGGGCGCCTCGACCACCCACCCCGCGATGGTGCAAAGGACCCCTATGCCAAGGGCGTTCGCGGCCAGGTCCAGTCCGGGCCTTCTCGACAACTGGATAGGCGGCTTCGAGTACAGTACCGCCAGAACGACGAGCATGGCGATGACCACGAGGAACCCAAGGGAGACCAGGAGGGCCAAGAGGAGCGAGACGGCGAAGGATATGGCAGCGTATCTCTTCAAGGTCCCGCCGTTCAAACGACCCGTGCTGGAAGCATAGTTCCCCTTACGCGTGCTGAGGGCGTCCACCTCGCGGTCGTAGGCGTCATTGAGAAGCAGAGTGCCTAGTCCAAGGAAAGGGAATATGGAGACGAGGGCGATGAAGAAGGACGCCTCGGTGGGCAACAGCGTCTCTGCAGCCAGCACCCATCCTATGTAGAATGGGCCGACGGGTATGAGGAGCGTCGGCACGTGGACCTGGCCAAAGACCACAGGCCCCCTGACTTCCCCCGACTCTGTCATCTATATCCGCTTCAGTTCTTCCTCTAGCAGGTCCTCGAAATAGGAATCGTCATGTTCCTCTTCTTCGGTGGTGGAGTCCTCTTCCTCCTTATCGTCCTCCCCATCGTAATAATAGTCCCCGTCCTCATCGTAATCCGTGTCATCCTCTTCGGGCTCGTGGTCGCGAGCACCCTTGTCCTCGCCCGCGAACTCCCTCTGGGCCCTCTTCCTTCTCACCATGAACTCGAAGAAGATCCGCGCACCGATGCCGAACATCATGAGGTACATTCCCAACCACAGGGCGTTCATGAAGGGCAGGACCGTGACGGAGACGTTGACGAAGTTTACGCCGCCCGAGGAGGTCGAGTTGGCGTAGATGAGGTAGATATCCTCTTGAACGGTCCAGATGACCGCCACCTCGGTGCGCCACTGACCATTGATGTAGTTGGCGCCAGTCTTCTCTGTACCGATGTGACGGTCGCCCCGGTTCACCTCGACCTCGGTCCAGACGTAATCGGGGCCACTCTCTATGTCCGTGGAACTTATGGAGTATCCCTCGAAGTCCTCGGCAGGACCATCCACCTCAAGGTTCAATATGGTCTCTTCCCGAAGGTAGCTGCTTCCTATGTAACCGAGGATGATGAGCACGACAGAGACGTGTATGATGTGGGCCGAGACCAGTTTGAGGGATGCCCACAGTCGCTTGCGGTTGAAGCTCTTGCCGGCCTTGTAGACCGCCCCGACCAGGCCCACGATCAGTATCGGGAAGGTTACGGCCACGGCCATATCGTCACGGAAGATCAAGGCGGCCATCGCCGCGGCCAGGGCCGTTGCTCCCACGATCTGGGCAACCCTCTTCCTGCCCAGGTCCCTCCAGACCAGGCAGACGAAGAGCAGGAGGACCCCGATCATGGCCAGGAAGCCGATGGGTCTGTCGAAGTCCTCGGGACCAAGGCCGTCCATGCCGCTCATGAGGATGAAGAAGGTCACGATGGTGGTGAGGACCAGCATGATGATCGTCGCGAACATCAGCATGTCGTCCTCGATCAGCTCGGAGAGGGTGTAGTAGCGCTCCTCCACCTCCCCCTCGTCCCTCCTCTTCTTGGCATAGGCCCGGAAGACGATGATCAACGTGATCACGAACGCGATGACCATGAACCACATGTACACCCTGACCGAGGGTATCGTGTCCATGATCTCCACGAACCGCTCCCATGGGGTCATGGAGAGGTCCGCATCGCCATAGGAGTGCACCGAGGCCCACAACCCTGCGGCCCGCGTTGCGAAGGTGGCGAACACCACCAGGATGAACGAGGTTATGCCCAGGAACGGTGCTAGGATGGGATAGTCGCCCTTCCGTGTGTACATCAGCTGGGCGTGCAGGAACGCCGTCAAGAGGAACCATGGAAGGAGGGAGGATGTCTCGATGGGATCCCATGCCCAGTAACCTCCCCAGCCCAGGACGGTGTACGCCCATAGCGCTCCGATGCCGATGCCCGTGGTCAGCATGAGCCAGCCGAATCTGCCCCAGAAGACCGAAAGACGGGTCCAGTCCTTGTGCCCGGTTAGCAAGAAGGCGAAGGCCGCTGCGAAGGGGATGACCAGGACGCCGTACGCCACGAACACCACCGGCGGGTGGATTATCATGAGGTCCGTCTGGAGCAGGGCGTTCAGGCCGTTGCCGTCGGGCTTCGAGTCCAGAGCATTCTGGGGGGTCAGGGCGAACAGCTCGTACACCGAGAGCACGTAGATGAGCACTGCCATGACCCCGAAGGTGGCCAGGCGGGCGATGTCAAGGGTATTCGAGTCGATCTTCCGGCCCATCGCCCTGACCTCTTCGATGAACCATGGTATGATGATCCACCAGACCCAGAAGAGCAGACTGCCGGCCAGGCCCGCCAGGACGGCAGAGAACTTGTACTTGGCCTCCAGGTCCACGCTGGAATACTGCCAGACGTAGTAGTACGTCATGTCCGACGTCATGAAGATGTAGTAATAGTACACCACTATGCCCGTGATGAGGAAGAACAGGGTGAGCGTGATGAAGCGGGAGAGGTACAAGAACCGCCTGTCCCAACCCAAGAGCCTTAGCACGGAAGTGATCATCCCCCCGATGGCCAAGAGGAGACTCAGGTACACTAGATCATTACCGAGGGCCATAAGGCCGGCGAAGGCCCTTGCTATATAAAAACCTTACACTGGATTAGGGGCCCAGGTGACGACTCGGAACAACGTGCCAGTCACTTTTTGACGATTTTCCGGACAAATGCATAACTTTTCCAACAATCTATCACAAGGAATGAACAACGAGGAGAAAAAAGTGGATGTATGTGAGACAAATATCCTAACCAATGAACAAAGTTTAAATGATGGTCATGTAATTACCCTGTGAATTCGGCCCTGGACAATGGCAGTTGGGAGAGTCGAATGTGAACAGCCGACAACGCCACAGCAACTTCGGAATAAATTGGTGATAATCCTGTCAGCTTTTGGAACCGGCTCAGTCCTTTTCATGGTGATCGCCATCAGCGTTGCCCTCGTCATGGTGCTTGTCGTCAAGGCGATGTCCGGGAAGGAATTCAAGGTCACACCCACATCCTTCATCCTCGTTCTCCTCGTCCCCCTCATCTTGGGCACGGGCATCCTGGCGGTCGGGTCCTTCCTCGAGGTCCACGAGGCCCCTGGGCTGTGCGGAGAGTACTGCCACGCCATGGAACCGCTCTACGTGTCCTACAACAACCCAGGGAACAACACGATGCTCAGCGACCATGCTTCCCGTGGCGTCACCTGCCTGGACTGCCATACAGGTCCAGGATGGGGTGGGCAGATCGACGTGTGGATGGAAGTTCCACACGAGGCGTACTACGAGGTCATGGGAAAGTACGAACCGGGGAATCTGGGCGGGGATGTACACCCGCTGTGGTGCACCAAATGTCACGACGGCGATTACGCCCCCTTGCCCGTCCACGTGACCACCGCCATCAACACCACGGTCGAGATCCACGTGGAGGGAACCTTCTGCGGTGACTGCCACCAAGCACACGACGGAGGCATAGGTTACACCGAAGAGGCCTGCACGGTCTGTCACGGGACGGAGATCGATGATTTCCTAACATCCCTCGATAACCACGGAGCAAGGTCCGGCGGCGACTGCATGGACTGTCACGACAGGGCCCATCCTGGCGATGCCCAGATCCCCTTCGGGGATTATCCAGACCTCATCGATGCCGAGTTCTGCTCGGATTGCCATATCGGAGAGTACCGGGCCCTGAACAGCTCGGCCACACCCCTGGCACACGAGCTCTATGGCGATTGCACATCGTGTCACTTGGAGCATGAGCCGAGCATACCCATCCACGACATGGAGCCTCCCTTCGACGACTGTGCCCAGTGCCATTTGGGCATGGAGAAGCTGGGCGGGATCCACAACAGGACGAAGATCTCCTATATCGAGGTGGACGGGATCGAGAACGAGTTCTGCAAGGCTTGCCATAGTTCAGAGGTCGGCCGGCTCAGTCGCAGCGCCATCCACGGTGACCTCGACTGCGTTTCATGCCACGACGACCATGGGCTCCGAGTCGTCTTCGACGACTGCGTCAGCTGTCACGGTGACGAGCTCCCAGAATGGCACACACCGGAAACGATAGGATGTAATTGGGATTACTGTCACGGAACGAATTTCTACCATTGAGGAGGGAGAACAGATGGAGGAGGAGGAGGAGAATCCCGACGAGGAGATCGTCAGGTACGGCACCAAGGTCATTGCCATGCACTGGGCCGTCGTGCTGGTGTTCATCCCCCTGGCCATCACCGGAGCCCTCCTGGTCCGTGACTGGTTCCTGGAGACGTTCAATATCTTCGGCGGCGACCTGCTCATCCCCACCCCGGATGGGACCCTGGGCGCCCATGTGATCTTCGGTGCAGGCCTGGCGGTCCTTGGCATCGTGCACATAATCATGCACGTGCGTCAGAAGGTGAAGCCGATCCTCCCAAAGAACGTCTCCGAGGAGTTCAAGGACACTATGGACGCTGCTATGTACGCGTTGTTCATTTCCCGTCAGAAGGAAGGCCGCTCGTCGTTCAAGTACAAGGCGAACCAGAGGATGTCGTACCTGGCCACCTTCTACACCCTCACCCTGGCCGCGGTCACCGCCCTGTTCATCGGGACCTTCGGCGAGTCTGGCAGCGCCATCCATGTCGTGGCGGGTGCACTCGTCGCATTCCTGGCGCTCTTCAGGATACTCTACCTCATACGTGAGTGGGACCCTATATCCATGAGGTGCATATTCAAGACGGGCAAGATGCCCCTTTGGTACATCAAGGAGCACCATTACCAATGGT
>JAUVEQ010000372.1 GCA_030594725.1 Methanobacteriota archaeon | reverse complement strand
GGCTGCGGCCACCTGCTCCACACCCGATGCGTCGAGGAGGCTGGCACGACGATCGCCGGGCACCACCTGTGGTTCTTCAACATGAGGATTAGGGCCTTTCTTCAAGAGTGTGGCCTGGTAAGCCACCAGCTCGCGTTCTGCAAGGGATGTCATGATGACCTCAGCGAGCAGATCCTCGCCAATTACAAGATGCTGGAGAGGTTCGACCAGGGGCGGGGGGAAACCCAGGTCAAGTCGGGCGCCCCCTGTCTACTTTAACGGAGGTCAGGAGCTTCCCCGACTTGATGCAGAGGATGGGGTTGTTCCGGGGAGCGGTGATGGTGACCGGGCAGTTCTGAGGGCGAGGGAATTATAGAACCTCCTGTCGACGCCCCATCTTCTGTTATAGCGAGACAGGACGAGATATCACATTCGAGCTTAGTCGGGTGGTCCAATGTGGTTTCCAATGGATCCGGGGACGGATTGGAAAACCCCCCCGGGGTGGGCACCGCCTTATATATATGGAACCATCTTCATATATTCGGTCCCGTTTGGGGGGATCGGAAGGACGGGTGGTTGCATGGGGTCCCAACGGAACCCAACGCTCCCTTCTCCCAGACCTGGGTCCGTGGAAGGACCCGGCTCGATCCAGATGTGTGGAGGTAACAACATGATGTCCAAGAAGATGGCCGATGCCATCAACGAGCAGATAAACGCGGAGTTCTACTCGGCGTTCCTGTACCTGTCCATGGCCACCAAGCTGGAGGATATGACCCTTCCGGGGTTCGCCAAGTGGATGAGGGTGCAGTACGAGGAGGAGGTCTTCCATGGCATGAAGCTCCTCGACCACATGGTCGAGAGGGGCCAGCGGGTGCACCTTCGGGACATCGCGGCCCCACCGGTCGAGTGGGAGGACCCCCTGGAGATATTCTCGGAGGCGTACGAACATGAGGTCAAGGTCACCGAGATGATCAACAACCTGGTGCGGACCGCCATGGACGACAACGACTTCGCCACCAACCAGTTCCTGCTGTGGTACGTGGAGGAGCAGGTGGAGGAGGAGGACAACACCTCGACCATCCGCGACAAGATCAAGCTGGTCAACGAGATGCCTGGCGGGCTGTACATGCTCGACAAGGAGCTGGCAGCCAGGACCTTCACCCCGCCCCCGGAGGGCGCGTGAGAACGTTGGACCGGCCTTTGAAAAGGAGACAAGGAGGAAAGAATATGATAAGCGTGGGAGAGAAGATACCGGAAGAGATCGCGTTCATCGAACTGGACGGTTACCAAGAGGACGATTTCCACAAGTTCAAGCTGGGAGAGAACAAGGACAAGTGGCTGGTGCTGCTGTTCTACCCGGCCGATTTCACCTTCGTGTGCCCCACGGAGCTGAAGGAGGCCCAGGACTGGTACGAGAAGTTCAAGGACGCGGGCGCCGAGGTGATGAGCGTGTCCACGGACACCCACTTCGTGCACAAGGCATGGCACGACGAGTCCGACGCCATATCCACCGTGCAGTACCCGATGCTGGCGGACCCGACGGGGAAGCTGTCCCGGGCCTTCGGCACCTACAACGAGGACAACGGCCTCTCCTGGAGAGCCACCTTCATCATAGATCCCGAAGGCGTGGTCAAGCACATGGAGATCCACGACAACAGCATCGGTCGCAGCATCAAGGAGATCTACAGGCGCATGATGGCCGCCAAGTTCGTGAGCGAGAACCCTGGACTCGTCTGTCCGGCCAGCTGGGAGCCCGGTGCCGACACCCTCAGGCCCGGTCCCGACCTGGTCGGCAAGATATGAGGAGGTCTTGACATGGACCTGGGCCAATACTCCACCGAGGACCTGATCCTGACGGCCCTCAAGGCCGAGGTGGGGGCAAAGGAGATCTACAGCACGCTAGCGACCGGGGTCAAGAACGCCTACCTCAGGGGCAGGCTCGAGTTCCTGGCCAGCGAGGAGGAGAAGCACGAGAGGTACCTGGACGGCCTTTACAGGGACGAGTTTCAGGGACGGGACCCGGTGCTCCCGGACTCGACCCCCGTTCCCATGCCCGAGGTGACCATCCCCTCGGAGCAGGTGCCGATCACCGGCATATTCTCCCAGGCCATGGCCGCCGAGAAGGCCGCCTCGGAGTTCTACGTCGTCATGGCGGAGCGCTGGGCCAAGGGCTCGGAGGCCCACGACATGCTGATGTACTTCTCGAAGATGGAGATGGGTCACTACAGGCTGCTCGAGACCGAGATGGCGGCCGCCGCCGAGTTCGAGGAGTTCGACACGGTGTGGCCACTGATGCACGCTGGACCGTGATTTCACAAGGAGGAAACGATATGACCGACATGCAGGAACAGGTCCTCTCAGTCATGAAGGAGCAGGGCAAGCCGCTGAAGGCGGCGGAGATCGCCAACCTGATGGAAGTGGAGAAGAAGGATGTCGACAAGGCCATGAAGGGCCTGAAGACCACCGGCGCGATCTCGTCGCCCAAGAACTGCTACTGGGAACCCTCGGACTGAGGCCCTGGCCGACACACGAACGCTCGACGGGGGACCATAGCACAAGGACGCCCCCGATGCCCACGGATCGAAGGAGCGGATACAGGCTGAAACTCCTCCCCATCGCATTGGTGGTCGCAACCGCATTGATAATAGCCGCAGCCTATTTCCTGTACACGGATGACGTAACGGGTTATGAAGAGGCGACCGTCGGTTTCGAGCTCGCCGACGGGAGTTATCTCAACATATCCTGCGAGGTTGCCGATAGTGCTGTCGAAAGGGCGAACGGTCTTCAAGATCACGAGGAGCTGGCCATCGATAAAGGGATGCTCTTTGTCTTCAAGGAGCCCAAGGAGGCTTCCTTCATAATGGACAATGTTGAATTTCCGCTGGACATCATCTTCATCGCGGAGAACGGGACCGTTGTGAACGTGGAGGAGGCGGAGGTGGAGGAGTCGGATACGCCATATGACGACCTCGTCCGATACCGTAGCGATGGCGATGTGAAATGGGTCGTCGAGATCAACAAGGGGCTGAGCCAGCAATACGGGATAGGGCCTGGGACCCGGGTGGAGATCGTGTTCACAGGCTGATTACCCACTCGGTCCCCCGTACGCGCCTTCAAAAACTATT
>JAUVEQ010000428.1 GCA_030594725.1 Methanobacteriota archaeon | reverse complement strand
GAAGTTCTGGATGACGTAGCCGGTGCGCTTGCGCACCTCCCTGCCCTCCGTTGCCAGGTCGAGCCCGAGGACCTTCACACTCCCGGACGTGGAGGGAAGCAGGCCGTTGATGGCCTCCAGGAGCGTGGTCTTGCCCGCTCCGTTGGGGCCGAGGATGGTGACGAACTGACCGGAGAGTATCTCGAGGTCGACCTGGTGGATAGCTGCGATCCGCTCCCCTTCATAGACGACACTGACGTCCTCCATCACGACGGCGTCCGTTACCACACCACCTTGCTCGCCACATCATCCCTTGTTCGCTCGATCCTCTGAGATGATGAACAGGTCATCGTCGGACATCGATATGAACTCCTCGGAGGTCCTCTGCATGTCCCCGGGGTCGAGCCGCTGTCCCAGGCGGTCCAGTACCTCGGGCCTGGTCCTCACGTGGAGATGGCCGCCGTCATCCGATGTGAACCGGGCCTCCATCGTCACCTCGTCACCGGCGGCGATGTTCCCCTTGCCCAGGGTGCATCCCGAGCCCAGCTGCACCCCGTCCACGAAGCAGCTCTTCGGGGGCTGCGTGCCGGCCCGCACATCGACCTGCAACTTGAAGGCATTGACGCCAAGGCGATCGATGGCCAGTCGCCCGGTCCGATAACCGAGGACCACGTAGGGTCCCACGTGCCCGTGGAAGCGCTCTATCAGCACCAGGGGCTCCTCGTCGAGCCTCCGTGCGGCCTCCCCGAGTTCGTGGTTCATTCACTCACCCCTGGAGCGGGACCTCATCAGCACCACGGCCAGGAAGACGGTGCACAGTATGAATATCAGTGCCAGGGAGAGGAAGATCATGTTCTGGACCTGCAGGTCGTCCACCTGCTCCTCCAGGGAGGCTATCTCCCCCTGCTTGAAATCGTAGGTCTCCACCCCCTTGATGAGCTGGTCGGTGTTGTAGTCGATCATCTCGAGGTAGGTGTGGACGTTGGGCACGGCGTCGGGGAAGTTCGTGAGGACCACGTGGGTCACTCCGGTCTCCGATGCCACTAGGGCCCC
The DNA here is from genome assembly GCA_030594725.1 of Methanobacteriota archaeon. Lineage (GTDB taxonomy): Archaea > Thermoplasmatota > DTKX01 > DTKX01. The sequence goes on along the minus strand of JAUVEQ010000428.1, from coordinate 1,544 downwards.
GAACTCGGCCCCCGACTGCATGTTGTCGATCATCAGGACGACGTCGTCCTCCGAGGCGGCAGTGGTGGTCTCCAGCTGGTCCCCCACGGACATCTCCTCGGGGGGCCCGAACGAGTGCTCCACCTCGAAGCCCAGCCACTCGACGAAGTCCTTCTGCCACGTCATCACCACCACGGTCCGGCCCGTCGCGTCCGAGGCCTCTACGCGGGCCACGAGCTCTGCGGCCTTCGCGTCGATCTCCTCCTTGTATGCGACGGCGTTGCCGTTGATGGTGGCCGCGTCCTCCTCCATGGCGACCGCCAGGTCGGTGGCGATCCTGTCCACGAAGTCCTTCACATCCGTCGGCAGGTTCTGTTCGCCAAGCCCCATGCACTTGACAAGGACGGCATCGTCGTTGCCAGTCGATTCGATGAGTCCGTTGAGCCATCCCTCCCATCCCATCATCACTATGATGTCCGCACCGGCGACCATGACGGCGTCGCTGGGACGGCTGTCGTAGTGTGAGGGACACACTCCGGAGGGCATCAGGTACTCCACCCTGGCCAGGTCACCCACCACGTTGGAGGTGAAGTCGGCAAGGAGGGAGTTGGAGCAAACGATACTTAGCTCGTCCTCATCGGCAGCCACCCAACCCGGTACGGCGAGAGCCGTTGCCAGGAGGGTTGCGATGAGGGCGATCGTGCCTATCTTGTGGGTACGCATGTTCGTCACCGGCCAGCTTTTCCCAGAAGGGATAACATGTACTTATATACTCGGTGTTACGATTATTTTATTCGTAACACTCTCGGGTAATGACGCTTCTGATAAAAAGATGTTTCCTTCGCTCTGGCTCGGAGATCGGTCGAAAAGGGCATCGAAATACAACCCTTTAACGAGGCTTTCCCCGTTCAATATTGCTGAATAAATAAATGTCCGAATCAGCCAGCAATTATATTTCCAAATACTGGCCTAGTGTTGGCTCTACAGAATAATAAATAAATAAGGAAAAAAATGAAAAAAAGTTAATTTGAGGACCATTGGGTCCAAAGTAGGGCAGATGCCCTACTTCTTCGCCATGATCTTCATCCAGCCGCCAGACTCGTAGATCTGGAGACCCTTGCTGGAGAGAGTGCTCTCGAACTCGGTCCAGTCGATAACCTCCAGGCGGCTGTTGCCTCCCTTGGTGAACTGGATGCCGTTGGTGCCCTTCACGCGTCCGGGCTTGAGACCCTTCCTACCAGCGATGTCCTTCGCTTTCCCGACAGTAATCGGTTCCATAACCATTTTTTATACCCTCCAAAGTTCTTCGCCACATGACTGGCAGAGGTGGCCAGATGTAATTATCAATGGTGTTATTTAAAACTTTTGTAAAAATTACCATAAAAATTTATTGAGATGAGCCGCCAGGGTCCGAAAACTACGGCGTACGCCGTATTCTGCGGCATAAACGCTGGCTCCGCAATATGATGAAAAAAAGTTAATTTGAGGACCATTGGGTCCAAAGTAGGGCAGATGCCCTACTTCTTCGCCATGATCTTCATCCAGCCGCCAGACTCGTAGATCTG
>JAUVEQ010000034.1 GCA_030594725.1 Methanobacteriota archaeon | reverse complement strand
CCTGACGTTCGAGACGCCGGAACCAGACACCAACGTCCACCAGCTCGTGGACCTGGTGGTGGATGCCAGCGCCAACATCACCAATGTGTCCTTCTACTACAGGACCACTGGCAACTACACCCTTATCGGCGAGGGAAACCTCACGCCTCCGTCGTTCTTCGGCATCCAGTGGGAGACACGGATGTTGATGGACGGCGAGTACGAGATCCTTGCCAACGGCACGATCGATACGGGCGGTCACGAGACCGCGACGGTCACCGGTATCCACGTGGACAACACCGCGCCCAGCATAGCGTTCTTGAAACCCACCTTCGGCATGCGCGTCAACGGCATCTACATGGTCACCATGGAGGCCGACGAGGAGGTCACGGCCGTAGTCCTCTACATTGACACGGGCGTCAGCGGCTTCAACATACTGGGCAATGCTGTTCATGTCGATGGCACGGACAACTGGACCTATCCTTGGGACACCACCGAGTTCGACGAGAAGGAGGGACTCGGCTTTCTGGCGATAGCAATGGATGCCGCCAACAACGAGGGGCGGACCACGGTGCTTGGCATCGACGTGGACAACATCGTTCCCGATGCCCGTCTGATCTTCCCAGAGGCCAACGCCACCCTCGACGGGTACGTGCGCCTGCTGGGCAACACCACGGAGGAGCACATGCTCGAGGCGACCTTCGATTGGAGGGTCTCCGACGGCGCCTGGGCCACGGCAGGCCACGCGAACTGGAACGGCAGTCTGGGTAACTACACGTACTTCTGGAACACCTACGATGTGGGTGAGCACGATGCCGTGGAGGTCCGGTTCACCGTCATGGACGACCTGCAGCAGGTGGGCATCAGCTTGGCCTGGAACATCACTATCATCGACCTGCCACCCCTGCCGGTCATCCTCGCTCCCGGCCAGGGGGACCACCTGACCGGCGTCGTGCAGCTCACGGCCATGTCATCCAACGACACCCGTTCGGTGCTATTTGAGTACCTCTCGGGCGAGATATGGGTGAAGATCGGCGACGCCGAGGAGGCGGGCGCGTGTGTATGGTGCTACACCTGGGACACGAGTGCCCAGAACATCTACGAGACGATCATCCGGGTCACCGCCACGGACGCCTCGGGAAGCGGCGAGGCCTACCTGACCGACATGCAGGTGGACAACAGGCCCCCCGAGCCCCGCATCCTCGAGCCGATGGAGAGCCAGTATCGCATTTTGGATTACCTCCTGTTCATAGCCATCGCTGACAGGGACTCTGTATCCTTGAGCTTCCACTACTATGACGGGACGGACTGGGTACTCATCGACGAGGCGGCATACGACCCGGACATCGACAGGTGGGTGCTGGAATGGTTCATCCCCACGGAACTGTACCTGGAGGATTCAGCCATCTGTGCCACGGCGGTCGATGAGGTGGGTCTCACCGGAAGCTCACCGCTCCTCGCCAACCGGGTGATAGGCAAGAAGCCCTTCGACGACCCGCCTGAGTTCAAGCTGTCCATGCCCGAGGTCATATACATCAACGAGGACATGGAGTACATCCTGTACCTCGAGGAGCATGTGACGGACGACACCCCGTCCACCCTGAAGTTCTACGTGACGGACGAACCTCCGGGACTGTTCACCGTATACGGGGAGAACACCGTTGGCAGGATGGACCTCCGTTTCATTCCCGTGCCCAACAAGCATGGGGAGGCCGACGTCATCATATACGTCGAGGACCCCTCGGGCCAGTGGGACCAGGCGGACCTCAAGGTAGTGGTCACCAGCGTTAACGATGCACCCATATTCACCTCTGTACCCCCTAACCTGTTCCTGCATCCGGGGATCCCCTACGAGTTCGACTACGGACCATACGTGAGCGACACGGACTCCGCCATCGAGGACCTGTCCATCCTTCAGCCCGACGACAAACGGGTCAGCCGGCACCCGGACGACCCCCTCATCCTGGTGTTCCTCTCCAACAACAAGTTGGGCACCATCTTCTACGTGGATGTCTGGGTGATGGACGAGACCTCCCTGACGGTCAACAGGTCGATCATGATCACCGTGACCGAGGATTGGGTGCCGGAACTGCGAAGGCCGCTGCCCGACATCTTCATGGTCGAGGATGGGGCGCTGGAACCGGCCTTCAACCTGGACGAGTACTTCCACGACCCCGACCATGACGCGCTCTACTACTCCTACGGGAACAAGTACGTGAACGTGGTGATCGGGAACGAGTACCCCCATCCGGTGAGCATCTTCCCCCCCCTGAACTGGCACGGTACCGATACGATCACGTTCCGTGCGAACGACCCCACCGGTGCCCTCCTCGAGGACACCATCATAGTCGTGTGCAACTCGACCAACGACGCGCCGATGATCCTGCCCTACCCCGACCTGCCTCGTCTCATCTTCCATGACAACGAATCCTTCGAGTTCGACCTGTCGCCGTACATCCAGGACGTCGACCATGAGCTGGCCGACCTGACCATAGAGACGAACGACCCGTTCGCGACGAGAAGCGATAAGTACACCCTGGGACTTCGCCTCACCTACCCCTACAAGAAGAAGGCACTGGACATCCAGGTCACCATAACGGACCCCGCGGGTGGCTTCTGCACGCTCATTATCAGTGCGGTGGTGGGTGACAACCATCCCCCGGTCATGGGCTCTCCTCCCCCTGACGTTGTGATCAACGAGGGGGTCATCGAGCACAGCGTGTTCAACATCACATCCGCCTTCGATCCCGGGCAAGAAACGCCGGGGACCTGGAAGGACCTGACCTTCGAGTTCCTGTGCCAGCAGGCCATCTTCATAGTCAATCCCCTCACCGGGTGGGTTGACGTCCGCCTCGAGGACCCGGACTTCAACACCTACAACGGCACCCACAACAACCCCATCCTTGTCCTGATGCGTGTGAAGGACGCGGGCGGCGCCATGAGGGAGTACACCTTCTATCTGACCGTCCTCCCGGTCAACGACCCGCCCGTGGTGGGCAGGATCCAGAACCTCGTCATCACCGACGGCATCACCACCATAGACCTTCGCAACTACATCCGGGACGTGGACACCCCATTCTCCTCCTTCGAGTTCGAGGTGATGGACGGCAACCGACAAGGCGAGACGATATCCCAGATAAGCGTCTACGGCACCCTCCTCGTGCTGGACTACAGGGGCAGTCCCTCCCGTAAGGACACTGTCAACCTCTGGGTCATTGACAGTGAGAACCGGGTGATGATGCAAGAGTTCGTGGTCAAGGTCGAGGCTCCCGTGGAGGAGACGGGCGGCTTCTCCGTGTGGATGATCCTCGTCGTGGCGATCGCCACCGGTGGCATCGCGATCTACGCTTCCAAGTTCATCTGGGGACGCTTCGAGCCCCCCTCGGTCCAGGACGTGTTCCTGGTCTACGGCGATGGCGTCATCATCCGTCACCTGTCCAAGCGCGGGGCCATCGGCATGGACGAGGACCTGGCCATCGCCATGCTGACGGCGATACAGGAGTTCGTGCAGCAGTCCATGCGCAGCGCCCAGCTCAAGTCGATGCAGGCCGGGGAGCACAACATCCTCATCGAGAGGGACCCGGACAAACTGTTCTACATCGCGGTCATCCACACCGGCACCGTATCGGAGGAGCTGCGCAAGGCGATGAACAACACCACCCGCAGCATCAAGGACAACTACGGAGCCATCCTTGAGAAGTGGAACGGCAACATCGCCCTGTTCGACGGCGTGGAGAACTGCCTCAACGAGATCCTGGTGATAACCCACGCCCACATACCCGAGGGCGTCCGGTTCGAGGTGGAGGGCATAACCTCCATAGAGCCGGGCAAGACCTTCCTGTTCCAGGGCAAGGACATCACGCGGACCCACAACATCTTCCGGGGCCTCCTGGAGGAGCAGCACTCGGGCTTGTTGATATCCCGGGTCCATCCCCAACGCTTGCATCCAAGCATCCCCGAGGCGGGGGCGGAGTGCGTGTGGCTCTCCAAGACGCCCACCAAGCGGGGTGTGAGCCCCTCCAACACCACCATGATACTCCACGAGATCACCACCTTCGTCCGGGAGCACAAGCGCACCGTCGTGTGCCTTGACGGCCTGGAGTACCTGCTGGTCCAGAACCCCCTCGACGAGGTCGTGGGATTCGTGGAGGAGCTGCAGGACATGGTCCAGTTGGATGATTTCATCATGATGATCCACGTGGACCCCTACGCCCTGGAGGATACCACCTTGGCGAGACTGTCGCGGAACATGGTACCGGTGAGCGACAGGAGCAAGAGCGATTCCCGGTAGTGTCCCACCTGGCGCACGCCACAAGGTTTATATCCAACATCTGTCATGCCCAGGCTTGCGTCTCTACGCGCCGAGGATGCCTAATGGCTTCCAGGCGAAACCGTTATATATCTGACGGGACAAAGGATAGGGGCGCACCGCGGCCCCGGCGAGGGCCCCGAGGAGGGCGATGTTGAGCCCACCCGTGACGGGGTCCATTTCTCGGCCGCGTACAAACCCCATGGGGATCCGAGAAAACTGGCGCAAGGCGGCGCCGTGGCCTCTCGGTTCCGACGCTCGACAAGCAGGTGAGACTTAGTGTGATGCCACCTAAATCAGTGTGCACAAACCAATTCTAGAATAACACAATTCTGGTTGATCCTGCCAGAGGCCACCGCTATTGGATTTCGATTAAACCATGCGAGTCGAGAGGGTTCGGCCCTCGGCGGACCGCTCAGTAACACGCGGATAACCTGCCCTCGGGTGGGGGATAAGCTCGGGAAACTGAGTATAATACCCCATAGACCATCGATGCTGGAACGCTTGATGGTCGAAAGCTCCGGCGCCCAAGGATGGATCTGCGGCCTATCAGGTTGTAGTTGGTGTAACGGACCAACTAGCCTACGACGGGTACGGGCCTTGAGAGAGGTAGCCCGGAGATGGATTCTGAGACATGAATCCAGGCCCTACGGGGCGCAGCAGGTGCGAAAACTTCGCAATGTGGGAAACCACGACGAGGGGAATCCAAGTGCTTGCACAATGTGTAGGCTGTTTCCATGCCTAAAAAGCATGGAGAGTAAGGGCTGGGTAAGACGGGTGCCAGCCGCCGCGGTAATACCCGCAGCCCGAGTGGTGGTCGTTATTATTGGGCCTAAAACGTCCGTAGCCGGCCCGGTAAATTCGTGGGGAAATCGGTCAGCTTAACTGACCGAAGTCCGCGGAGACTGCCGGGCTTGGGACTGGGTGAGGTCAGAGGTACTTCAGGGGTAGGGGTAAAATCCTGTAATCCTTGAAGGACCACCAGTGGCGAAGGCGTCTGACTAGAACGGATCCGACGGTAAGGGACGAAGCCCTGGGGCACAAACGGGATTAGATACCCCGGTAGTCCAGGGTGTAAACGCTGTGGGCTTGGTGTTGGGAGTCCCACGAGGGCGCCCAGTGCCGGAGAGAAGTTGTTAAGCCTACTGCCTGGGGAGTACGCTCGCAAGAGTGAAACTTAAAGGAATTGGCGGGGGAGCACCGCAACGGGTGGAGCGTGCGGTTTAATTGGATTCAACGCCGGAAATCTCACCGGAGGCGACGGTTATATGAAGACCAGGTTGAAGACCTTGTCCGATTTTCCGAGAGGTGGTGCATGGCCGTCGTCAGTTCGTACCGTAAGGCGTTCTCTCAAGTGAGATAACGAACAAGACCCCTGCCTTTAATTGCTATTCTGTCCTCCGGGACGGGAGCACATTAGAGGGACCGCTACTGCTAAAGTAGAGGAAGGTGGGGGCAACGATAGGTCCGTATGCCCCGAATCTCCCGGGCGACACGCGCGCTACAAAGGACGGGACAATGGGTTCCGACACCGAGAGGTGAAGGTAATCCCGAAACCCGTTCATAGTTCGGATTGAGGGCTGCAACCCGCCCTCATGAAGCTGGAATCCGTAGTAATCGCGGATCAACATTCCGCGGTGAATATGCCCCTGCTCCTTGCACACACCGCCCGTCAAACCATCTGAGTTGGGTTTCGGTGAGGATGCCGACTAGTGCGGCATTCGAACCGAGGTTCAGCAAGGAGGGTTAAGTCGTAACAAGGTATCCGTAGGGGAACCTGCGGATGGATCACCTCCTTTGAAATCCATTCACATGTGTTTCATATAAAAAATCCTGGAGGCATCCCACTAAGCACCAATCGCTTGTCGAGCGTCAACCGCGTTTTTCCATGGGAAAACAACTGGTCGAGCGGACGCGCTGCCGTCGTCCCCGGGGACGGCAACCAGCTCAGCCCTTGACCTACTCTGACCACACGCTGTGCCAGATGGCATCTGCAGGGCACACGCCCTCGCAGGCGCCGCACTCGATGCAGTCTTCCACCTTCTCGGCCACGGCCTTGCCCCCGTCGTTGATCCGGTAGACATCTGCCGGGCAAATGTTGACACACTCCTCGGCCCCGTAGCATTTCTCGTGGTCGATCTTGATGGTGACGTCGTTCTCGTCAGAATGCCATTCGGGCATGTTCTCCCCCTCCCTGCATGTCGAGCCTCATATCCGCGAGCAGCTAGAAAAAGCGCTGCCTAGAGGGACAATGCCCGTTCCACGACGGCAACGACCCCGTCCATCGCCTCCACCGTGCAGGCCACAAGAAGGCCCCACTGGGTAACGGTGCGCTGCTGGAGAGCCCGCGCCAGGGGCGAGAACTTGGACAGGGGGTACAGATCGCCGTTGTCCAGCACCTTGATGTGGGTCGTGTAGAGGCGTGGCTCTGACAGGAGGAGCTCTGCAGCGGGCACATCGACGAGCACGTCGCCCTCGGCGAGGCCCGCCCTGCGGGCCAGCTCGTCCTCCCAGGACCTTCGGGCAGTGTGCTTGGAGAGGTCCATCAAGGTCTGCCTCTGTTCCTCCGACGCATCGGCCAGGTGCAACTGGTAGGCGGACTTGTAGAGCCGTCGGTACTTGAGGCGAAGCACCATCTCCCGCGTCCCATCCATCGTGGCCATGTCCGACAGCAGCTCGGCATCGGTCATGGCCGGGACCCGTTCCATGAACTCCGGGTCCGAGATCCGCTCCACGGCCCGGGCAAGCATCAGCTCGGCGATACGGGCGGTCTTGTGGAAGTACACACTGCTGTACATGAGCCCACGTGCGACGAGCATGCCCTCCAGGGCGGAGACGCCTCCCCGCCGGACCGCCAGCTCGCCGTCGGCGACGACCAGGGTCTGGAGCAACCGGTCGACATCGATGACGCCATGGGCCACCCCGGTGTAATGGGCGTCCCGCATCAGGTAATCGATCTGGTCCACGTCCACCACACCGTGGATCATCTGGCGAAGGTGTCGGGTGGCAGGGTCCAGGCCATCCGCACGGTTCCCCTCGGGGGAGAAGTCGAAGATGGTGGGCCCCTTCCCGCCCTCTAGCAGGCTGGCCACCTTCCCCGGGTCCAGACCTTCGTCGGAAATGGTCTGGCTCACGGTGGGCAGCGAGCCCAGGTCCTCCCGCTCACCCGGGGGCAGGGCCTCCACGTCTCCCCGGATGATCCTGCGGGAGTGCTCCACGTGATCGAAGCCCAGCTCGGAGAACACCGCCCCCTCCAGGGTGTGCGAGAACGGCCCGTGGCCCACATCGTGGAGCAGGGCTGCCGTGGCCAGCAATTGCCGGTCCTCCTCGTCCATCTCCATCTCCCGGGCGAGCCGGTCGGCGATGTGGAACGCTCCGAGGCTGTGCTCGAGGCGGGTGTGGTTGGCTCCGGGGAACACGAGGTTGGCAAGGCCGAGCTGCTTGATATGGCCCAGACGCTGTAGCTCGCCCGATTCCAACAATCGCTGGCTCAGTCCCGTCAACCGGATCGAACCGTGGACGGGGTCATGGATGATCTTCTGGGAGGCCACGGGCGAACATCGCGGACTGCGATATTTCTAGTTTCGGGTGAGGGACTTCAGGGACCCTCAGACCGCCATCTTCCTGATGACATCGAGCACGTCCGAGCGGGCCTTCTTGGCCTCCTCCAATCGGGGGTCCAACTTGACGGCGCGGTCGAAGGAGATGTACGCCTCAGCGTACCGCTTCTCCGCCACCAGGATGCGGCCCCGGTCGAACCATACCGTGGGATTGTCCGGGTCGACCTCGAGCATGAGGTCGTATATGGCAAGCGCCTTGCGCAGCTTGCCGGTGAGGGCGAGGCACTTCGCCTTCCCGATCCACGGCCGGAAGTACTCCGTGGGTATCGAAGCCCCTCCCCGATCCCGGGGGTTCCTGCCCGAGAACACCTGGTCCGAGTACAGGGTGTGGGTGAGGGTGATGGCCTCGGAGTAGAACTTCTGGGCCTCGTCGAACCGGCGGGATGCGAACGCCTTGTCCGCCTTCACGAGGACGGTGTCCAGCTGGGCGTACTGGTCGGCCCTCATCTGCCGGACCATCATCGCCATGAAGATGAAGCCCACCGAGAGGAGGATGAAGGTGGCGCTCCACCAGAACGAGGAGGCGAGGAGGTCCCCGAAGGCGGGCAGGGCCATCGGGATGGTGGCCATCAAGATGCCGTAGACGCCGAACATGAAGATCTTGTAGAACGAGCTCTTCTCCTTCGACCCCGAGAGGCCGTAGAGGATGGACAGCATGCCACCCCCCACGAACACGTAGAAGATCCAGTGCATGTTGGACGTCTGGAACACTATGCCGAAGTAGTAGCCGAAGCTACCCACGAAGGGCACGAGCCATAGAAGGAAGCCGCCTAGGCTGACGTACTGTAGCCGGCTGGCCTCCGCGGGACTCATCGGCTCCTTGGTCAACCGGCCGACCCGGGAAGCCTTCATCAAGAGGAACACGGAGGCGGCGAAGGCGAAGAACCCGACGACGCTCACGTACTCGTTGTTCCAAAGTTCGCTCGCTGGATACTCCCTCGCCATCGTCCGGCCGGCGTACCCGATGATGGTGATGAAGACGATGACGGTGAAGGAGAGACGGATGACCCCCTTCTGCATCTCCAGCGGGGACTGCTCTCGCCTCTCGCGCCTTCGCCTTTCCTTCTTGGGGGGTTCCCTGGTCGGACCTCCCGCGCCTGCCGCGCCTGCCGCTTCCCGCATGAGCGTGTCCACGGTCGTTGTGGGAGCCTGGGGGGGAACAGGGGTCCCCTGCAGCGCAGGGGGAGGTGTCGCTGCGGGGGGCGCCCCCGCAGCTTGAGTTCCCCCGCCAGGAGCAGGTTGGACCTGCCCCTGGACGGGGGGTGGAGTGACCGCGGCGATTCGGTTGTGGGTGGCTGCCGAGGACGCCGCGGTCGGTTGTTGAGATGGAACGGCAGGCTGCGCTGGCACAACCTGTTGAGGAGAAGTCTGTTGCACGCCGGACGGTGGCTGATCGCCCTGGCCTGGATTTCTCTGGGGCGGTACCGCCGCTAGGACTGGGAGCACCGTTAGCGGTGCCTTCCGAGCAGTGCGACGGCTATGCTTGACAGTAAGTATCTTAGTGCCACCCACAACCATGGCTATCCACCGTCTTGGTGTTGTTCCGAGTAATGAGGTGGACCATATATATAATTACGGCAATTGTTGCCCGTCTCCTCTGTGTAGCCAGGATGTCTGGCTACATCGGTTCTCGAGGGTCGGAGGGTGGGTGTGAAAATGCTTATATCCGACAACCCCCCTCGCGCTCCTCGATGAAGCAGTCCTCGAGGCGCGGCCAATGGAAGAAGGGGGGCGATCGATACAAGGGCGCCCCCCCGAAGCGACGGCCACACAGGACCCGGAAGGATCACACCGTCAAGCGGGAGGTCATGGCCAGGGGCCTCGCGGGCGATCTTGGCCTGGACGGCAAGCTCCGGGTCGACCTCGATCCCCTCTACCTCAGCACCGCCGAGAAGCTGATATATGGTCGGGGAGCAGAGGTGTACACTCCCAGGGGACAGACCCTGGGAAAGGTCGAGGTCATCGTGGGAACCCTCGACAGACCGATCGCCATCGTCAGGCTCCGGAGTGATTCACGTCGGACCGCCACCGAGATGAGGGGTAGAGAGGTCTTCCTGGGTTGACCCTATGGACCGATGGGCTCCTCGGTCTCCAAGGATGTATCAGATTCCGAAGGGTCAGCTTCAGCTGTGTCGCCCTTCGCGTCACCGTCCTCCTTCTCCTCCTCCATCTCCTTCTGGCGCTCGAGTTCCTCCTGGCGACGTTCCTCGGGGGACTTGCGGTTGACCAGGTCGATGATGCCGCTTATGTTGTCAAGCATCTCGGGGATGAGGTTGAACGTGACGAATGCGAGGGCCAACAGGATGATGAAGCTCATGGTCTTTCCGATGTCGCTGTGGACGAACTCGAAGTCCATGCCCCTCTCGTCCACCAGGTAGATTATCATCACGTTGCGGAGGAGGTTGCCGACCCAGATGACGGAGATGGTGATGAGCAGTGCCCTGGCCGTCCTTTCCTTCTGGGACATGGAGCGCAACCTGAGCAAACGGGGCTTGTTGGGGTTGCGAAGGACCGCCCACGGGTCTCGTACCATCTGCGTTGCGTAGATGGCCCCGACGAATATGACGATGGCCTCGATGCCCGTGCAGGCGAGGATGATGCGCACGTTGGCGTTCACGATGTCCACCGATATGTGGTCGGGTCCCCAGAAGATCTCCCCCACCGTCATGTCCCAACCATAGCCGAACATCTGGCCCATCCAGATGCTCTCGGCTGCGGTCACCCAGGTGATCGCCGCGGTCAGGGCCGGGATCCGGTCGAACGAATAGTAGATGAGGCCCGCTATGAAGGCTGTGCCCACGATCCACTTGAGGCTGTCGTTCTCCTCGTCCCAAAGGTAGGAGAGGTACTCCTGCCAGGCCACGAAGATGAAGACCGGGGCCGCTATCGCGGTGAAGGTGACGTTCCAAACGTCCTTGCCCTCTTCGATGATCCGGAAGACCTCGTATATGAAGAATGCGGCCAACAACAGCGAGCCAAGGATACGCAGCAGATGGGCCCTCCGGTCCACCCACAAGTAGCCCGCGGCTAGGGCGAACAGGCCTCCGAAGAGGGCAATATTGATAAGAATGGGAGTGAGGGCCATCGCTATCTAAACCGCCTAAGTCACCATTTAAATATAAAACTTGTTGCGGAGTATGCTCGGGACCCACCGAACGGCCAATTCGAAAGACTTAAGAACCACATGTCTAATACCGCGCCAGCCCGACGGGCCTGTAGCTCAGCTAGGTAGAGCGATCGGCTCTTAACCGATCGGCCAGGGGTTCGAATCCCTTCAGGCCCGCCAATCCCCTTGGCTCGCGCCAGTTTCTCACGAAGTAAAACAGCGAGCAAGGCGCTCATGGCAAAACGGCATACGCGAGTATGCGAAATTGTTAAGCCGGGAATCTGAGCCCGAGCCCGATTTCATCGAGGGACACTTGGAGGAAGTTATCGGGAGGTGGTCATGACGAGGCCACTCTCATCGGGGCCCCATAAGCCCCAGGCTCACCATGATGATGGATTTAACGCCTCCGCCAGAGTGGTGAGCCAAATCACCTTGATGGACAGGTCCGCCTCTCGGGGTTCGACGGGACCTCACCTTTTTGCAGAGCCTGCAAGGGGGTGGGTCGCATGACCGCCGGCGCAACGGCGCCTAGGGAGGCTGGGGATGAGTTCACCAGTCCCAAGTGCAGGCAGACCAAGAAGGGGAAGAGGTGGACAACCCAGGGCCGGGGCTCCTCCAAGGTTTGGAAGGGGATCTGCACGGAGTGTAGATCGTTGTTGAAGGAGGAACAACCCCGGCCCTCCGCTCCTGAGGATTGCGATGAGGATCGGGACCCAATGATTGGTGGTCCCGGAGTCAACGACGCACACCGGACCGATTTGGGTAACGCCAAGAGGCTTATCGCCAAGTTCGGAAGAGTGATTCGATACTGTCATCCGTGGAAATGCTGGCTCATCTGGAGTGGGAAGTTCTGGAGGAGGGACGAGGATGGGCGAATCTATTCTCTGGCCAAGGACGTGGTCGTGGCAATCTATGCCAAGGCCTTGGATATGATCGATGATGCAGACAGAAAGGCCTTGATCAGCCACGCACTCGTCTCCGAGGGTGAGGTCAGACTCCGGGCGATGGTGACATTGGCCTCCACCGAGCCGGGAGTCCCTGTCCAACCGGAGGATCTCGACACGGACCATTGGCTCTTCAACTGCCAGAACGGGACCCTCGACCTCAGGACGGGCGAGCTCCGCCCGCACGAACCGGGAGATCTCATCACCAAGATATCACCCGCCGAATTCGACCCTGAGATGGAGTCCGACCTATGGTCCTCGTGTCTCCATAGGTGGGCGAATGGGGATCGATCCCTGGTCGGCTTCCTCCGAAGGATCGCCGGATACGCTTTGACGGGAGACGTGGGTGAGGAGTGTCTGTTCGTCCTGTATGGTTCGGGTCGCAACGGGAAGGTCAAGTTCATCGGGGCACTTCAGTGTCCAATACATAATTGTGAAAGACTTTTCACGCGATTGAATCCAAAGAATTATGAAGTAAATCGGCAGTGTGTAAAAAGTTCTGAAGGCATGATCAAATGGGACGAGGCCATCATCCAGCCCCGTCGTTACCTCAATCCCCTTTTACCCTCAACTGCTCCTCGTCCTCCTCCTGGAGGGTGATATCTCTTGCGAATATCTCAGCGTTGTATGACTCGAGGAAGGAGAGGATCGGCTCGGCGTCCTCCTTCCTGACGACGAGAACCCCCCGCTGGAGCTTGAGGTGGGGGTGCTCGTCCAGGAGGCCCCTCCTCCGGTACTGGTACCTGTAGTTGCACGACCGGTCCAGGTATCCGTAGAACTGCCTGCAGAACTTCTTCATCGAGGAGCTGTCGTTCGTTGCCGCGAGTTTGAACACGATTATCTTGCCCACGCTGCCCATCTAACTAGAATGGCTTCTAGTCATATTTACATATACGCATGCCCATTGCAATCAAGATGGGATGCAGGAAGAGACGGTACCCACGAGACGAGGCGTTGTACAATCTCGTCCAGGAGAACGAGATACCCATGTTCCTCGCCTGCCTCCCCGGGGCCGTCGAGGCGGTCCTGGACAGGGACACCCTGTGGCAGGGGACCGGAAGGCCCCCGGCCAGACTCTACGACATCCTGGTCTGCCTCGTCGTCAAGCAATACTTCGACAAGTCCCTCCGCAGGACCATCGGCCTGCTCCGGATGTTCAAACGGGCGGGTCTCATCGATGTGGACATCCCCTGCTTCAAGACGCTGGGCAACTACCT
>JAUVEQ010000327.1 GCA_030594725.1 Methanobacteriota archaeon | reverse complement strand
CATTGGTCGTGATGAGGAAGGACATGAGGGTGTAGGGGCGACGCTCCCTGGACATCTCGATCCTGGCGAGGCGCTTTTCGATGGCACGCTGCCTGCGCACCTCGGTCTTCAGGGCCATCTGTTCCTTCTTCTTCAGACGCTTGAGGTCGACCTCGGCCGTCTTTAGCCGTTTGGTAGCCTCCCGGTCCGTCGTGGTCCCCTCGTCGTCCAGGACGGGCAGCATCTCGGGTTGGGGTGGCCCCTGCGCCACGGGAGGGGCCGGGGGCTGGACCTCTTCCTTGGATGCCCCCGGCTTACTCCTCCGCCAAGCCATGGCCACGCCTCACCAGACGCATCATGGGCGGGACTCAGAATAAACCTTGGGGCGTCACCATATCGACCCAGGACCGGCATCACCAGAAGACCTATTACGGGCAAGGTGGTTCAATCATCCACCGGGAGGAACATGGGGGCCGTGGATTGGAGGGTGATACCCCTCGAGACGATGACAGCGGCTTGGGCGATGGCACTGGAGGAGACCCTTGTGGGTACCGTCGCCTCGGGAGGCCCCCCCACCGTGAGGTTCTGGCGGTGGGACCCCAGCGCGGTCACCGTTGGCAGGTTCCAGGACGTGGAGCAGGAGGTGGTCCTGCACCGCTGCCAGATGAAGGGCATCGATGTGGTCCGCCGTATGTCCGGGGGCGGGACGACGTACCACGACTCGGACCGGGAGCTCGTGTACAGTGTGACGGCCCCGGAGGGGCTCTTCGCCCGGGACGTGGTCGGAGCGTACTCCCAGATGCTGGGTCTGGTGGTCGAGGCCCTCGCTGACATGGGGATCGAGGCCCGGATCAAGGATGACAACAACGTCATGGTGGGGGACCGGAAGGTTTCGGGAAACTCCCAGCGTCGAGGTCGTGGTGTGCTCCAGGTCCACGGAACGTTGCTCTGGGACGTTGACGAGGAGGCCATGTTCTCCGTGCTGAGGGCGAGGCCCGACAGGGACGGGAAGGGCAGGGCGACGCCCTCCAAGCATCATCCCGTGACCGGGCTCGCTGCGCTTGCGGACGTTACCTACGAGGAGGCCTACGAGACCCTGTTCCAGAGGTTGCTCAAGGGCCGGACCTACATCGTGACCTCCTGGACGGAGGAGGAGCTGGCCCACGCCGAGGAACTGGTCGCGTCGAAGTACGGGACGGAGGAATGGAACCTAGTCCTCTGACGGCTCTTCCTTCACCAGGATCTCCTCCGGGTTCTCGAAGAGGTACTTGAGGGTGTTGATGAAGCCCGCCACCTCCGCACCGTCGACGATGCGGTGGTCGAAGCTCACCGAAAGGCCCATCACCTTCCTTACGACGATCTCGCCGTCGACGACCCTGGGCACGTCCCTCATGCGACCGACGCCCAGGATCGCGGCCTCGGGGAAGTTGATGATCGGAACGCCGTACATCCCGCCCACCGATCCGTAGTTGGATATCGTGAAGCTGCCTCCCTTGAGGTCGGCCAGGTCGATCTTGCGACTCCGGGCCCGCCTCGTGAGGTCCTCGACCTCCTTGGCTATCTGCCAGATGTCCTTGTGCTCCGTCCTCTTGAGGACCGGTACCATGAGGCCCTCGTCGGTGTCCACAGCGACACCGATGTTGGCGTACTCCTTCACGATGATGTCGGCCTCGTCCTCGTCGAGCTCCGAGTTGAGGGAGGGATGCTTCTGGAGGGCCTTGACCGTGGCCATTATGATGTACGGAAGGAAGGTCAGCTTGACGCCCTGCTCATCGCCCTCGGCCTTCATCTCCTTCCGGAGGTCCCAGAGGGCCGAGGTGTCCACCTCCTCCATCGCCGTGGCATGGGGTGCGGTGTACATGGATTCCACCATGTTCTCGGCGATGACCTTGCGGAGGCCCTTGAAAGACTTGTGCTTGATGTGGCCGTAGAAGTCGTAGTTCAGCTTGACCTTCATCGCCGGTTTGGGTGCCGCAACGGCCGCGGCGGCCTGCATCGCCTCAAGGGCCGCGGTCACGTCCCCCTCGGTTATCCTCCCACCCGAGCCCGTGGGAGTGACCGTCGACAGGTCCACGCCCCTCTGCTTGGCGAGCCTCCTCACCTTGGGGGTGGCCCTGACCTTCCCGCCGGCCGCGCCGGTGGGCGCCGATGGAGCTGCGGTCACCGCCGTCGGGGCGGGGGCTGCCGAGGCCGGGGCTGCTGAGGCCGGGGCTGCCGGGGCGGCAGCCGTGGGGGCTGGGGCCGGTGTTGGCGCTGCGGATGGCTCCGGTACTGCCTCGCCCGCCTCGCCGATGACGACCAGGACCTGGCCGACATTGATGACCTCGTCCTCCTGGACGTGGATCTTCAGGACCGTCCCTCCCACCGGGGCGGGCATCTCCACAACGGCCTTGTCCGTCTCCACCTCTGCCAGGACCTGGTCCTCGTCGACCACGTCGCCCTCCTTGACCAGCCATTTCTTGACCGTTCCTTCCGTTATCCCTTCCCCCACATCGGGGAACCTGAACTCGGTTACCAAGTGAGCACCTTCCTCATTCCCTTGATTATCCTGTCAACGTCGGGCATCGCCCATCTCTCCATCTTGTAGAACGGGAAGGGCACGTCGAAGCCCGTTATCCGTTCAGGGGGCGCCTCTAGCACGTCCATCAGGTCCTCGACCGCCCGGGCCGAGATCTCGGAGGCGAATCCCAGGGTCCTGGGTGCCTCCTGGACTATCACGAGCCGCCCCGTGCTCTCCACGGATGCGTTCACCGTCTCCTCGTCGTAGGGTACGATGGTCCGCACGTCTATCACCTCCGCCGATATGCCCTTGGAGGCGACCAGGTCGGCGGCCTTCTCCAGCTTGGGCACCATGGAACCCCAGCCCACAAGGGTAAGGTCCGTTCCCTCCCGGATGACCCTGGCCTTTCCGATCGGCTCGGTGAAGGGCTCCTCGGGGACCTCCATCTTGCCCAGCCGATACAGTCGCTTGGGTTCGAGGAAGACCACCGGGTCGTGGTCCCGTATCGACGCGATGAGCAGGCCCTTCGCATCGTGGGGGTTAGAGGGTATCACCACCTTGAGGCCCGGTATCTGGGCAAGCACCCCCTCGTAGCTCTCGGCATGATGCTCGAGGGCACGGACGCCACCACCGTAGGGGGCACGTACCACCATGGGCACGTGGAAACGCCCCATGGTCCTGTTCCTCAGGCGGGAAGCGTGGTTGGACAGCTGGTCAATGGCTGGCCACATGAAGCCCATGAACTGCATCTCGGCCACGGGCCTGAGACCGTAGAGGGCCATCCCGATCGACATTCCCACGATGCCCGACTCGGCCAGGGGGGTGTCGATGACCCGCTCCTCGCCGAACTCGTCGTACAGTCCCTCGGTGACACGGAAGACCCCTCCGTTGATGCCGATGTCCTCTCCGAGGAGGATCACATCGGGGTCCGCCTCCATCTCGTTGCGCAGCGCCGAGTTGAGGGCCTCGACCATGTTCATCTCGGTCACGGGAATCCCCCCTGGATCTGGTCCGCGTCCTCCTCTATCTCCTTGGTCGCGATGCTCTCCTCCAGGTACTCCAGCTGCTCCAGGAGGTTGTCTGGCATCTCCTCGTACATGTTCTCGAACAGGATGGCAGGCTCCAGGTCGGGAAGGCCCTCCGCCTTCTCTATGGCGGCACCGATGAACTCCTTCGCCTTCACCTCCAGCTCCTGCTGCCACTCCTCGGTCCATATGCCCTTGTTCTCAAGGTAGATGCGGAAGCGCTTCAAGGGGTCGCGGTCCTCCCAGTACTGCTGCTCCTCCTCGGTGCGGTAGCGGGTGGGGTCGTCGGAGGAG
>JAUVEQ010000039.1 GCA_030594725.1 Methanobacteriota archaeon | reverse complement strand
GAGCGGGTGGACTTCTCCGAGCTCCGACTTATCAGGACGGATTCGAGCAACGTGTACCTGTACAAGGACAGGTTCGCCCCCAACCTCACCGTCCCGCCCCCGTCGATGAGCTTCCCGTGGTACGTCTACGACGCTACCATCGAGATACAGACGGGTGGGGCCTACGGAGCCCCCGTACCCCCTGGATTCTACTATCTCCAGATCCTCGCCGAGTACGCGGTCAACGGGCTGATGTTCGACGACAAGATCACCATCGCCATCCTGTACGAGGACGGGTCGATGCCCAACGCGGGCAACTTCCTCACCTTCAACGAGACTGGCAAGTGGATATCGAGCACCAACTCCTTCGGCTACCGCGAGATGCTCTACATCGAGGTCCACACCGAGACCCCCGTAGAGCACGACGATACCACGCTGGAGATGGCCATAATCACCATCTCGGAGATATACGGCGACAAGATCCTCTACAGGGAGATACCCGCATCCAGCGTCACCTACATCGGCCTTACCCCCGATGGCCACGTCTACCGGATGGGAGTCCCACTCACAGGTACAATAGACGGGGCCCAGTGGTTCTACGGGGCCAACTGGTACCCCTTGGAAGTGGCCTTCCAGACCAACACATGGCATTGGCAGCCCCATCCGGTGTTCGGCTTCAAGAAGAAGAAGGCCACGGACATCGCCTTCGAGGCCGCCAACCAGATCAAGATCACCCGTCCGGCCGATCTGGCCATAACCGAGGACGACATCGTCATCTACCACGCTGACGGAACGACCCTGGACGTTAACGCGACGGTGACCTACGGCGAGGAACTCTACATCAATCTGACGGTGTGGAACCTGGGGGATGTGCCCATAACGAACGCCGACCTTATTGTCTGGGCCATATCAGGCGGCGTGACGTTGGATTACTGGGAGCTCACCACGAAGGCAGACTTCTGGGACCCCAACGGGAACGAGCAGATCGATCCCATCGCCCCGAACAACTACGTGAACGTGGATATCACCTGGAACACCAGCAAGACCGGCTACGACCAAGGGACATTGATGGCCTCGAAGATCGTGGCCCATGTGAGCATAATATCGCCCGTCATCGGCGGATACGGCTCAAGTCCCATTCCAGAGACCGATTACGACAACAACGACGCCGAGGTGGAGCTGGTGCCCGTATCCGAGGGAGTGCTCCACATCAGCAACGCAGGCTACGTGACCCCCGCATCGGTCGACGTGGGCCGGTCGTACTTCCTGGTGGACAAGGTCGAGATGACCACCACCGGAGGAGGGGTCCGGATCCTGGGCATGAACCTCACCCAGACCGGCACCGCCCAGGACGCCGACATCTCCAACGTGATGATCGTGAGGGACATCAACGGGGATGGAGACATCGGTCCCGGCGATTACCTAGTGGACTCGGGTACCTTCACCCTGGGCGTCATGCCCGTGGACATAGCGATGTACGTCCGCAGCGGTAGGATGATGACCTTCTTCATCCTCTACGACATCAGTCCCGCAGCCACTGCGGGCAGGTCCCTGGGCTCGGCCATATCGATCCCCTTGGACATCTATGTCGACCCGACCGCCACCGTGGACGCCACCGGTTTCCCGATCGCGAGCGACAAGGCCTTGATAACCAGCAACAACAACGAGCTCACTGGCGTCGCCTGGGGACCCTCCTACGGATTCCCGGGCTACCCTGTCGTGTACAGGCTTGACCTGAGCGCGTTGAACATGAACGTCATGAAGCTCTTGGAGGGCTCGCTGACCATCACCGACCTCGACATTTCCGTGACGGGAAGTGGGGACGTGGACCTGGTCTGGTTGATCGACGACGGCTTCGACATCATCTCGTTCAGACTGGGTGCTCCGACGGTCACGTTCTCCAACATCAACTACATAGTCCCGGCCGCCACGGGTCGTTCCCTTTATGTCGTCCTCAATGTGAGCCCGGGGGCTGCCTCCGGTGGCCAGGTGGGCATCACCATCACCGCCGCGGACGTGACCCTATCCACGGCGCAGGACTCTGTGGACCCGGCCCTCAACCTGATCTGGACCACCGACATCGCTGAGATGGCGGACTTCTTCGAGTGGAAGTTGGGAGACCCGCGGCTCGATGTGGACAACACCGTTCTCACCGACATGAACATCGGGACCACCGATCCCACCGTCGATGTGTACGTGGCCGGGCTGATCGTCGAGTGGGCCTCCGACATGCCGACCTACACCATGAGGGTCTACATCGACGGTGTGCTCAAGTTCGAGGACGACGGGCTGAACCACGTCGGGACGGGCATCTACATACCCTTCGACTCACCGATGCTGCTGGACGACATCGGCAAGAGCTTCCGCATCGAGTTCGACATGCAGGTGACCAAGAAGCAGCCCAAGAAGAAGATCTACAACGACAACGACGTGCTCTTCACATGGATCTTCGGGGACGGCTCCTTCACAAACGGTGGCCAGTACGTGCTCATTGACGGCTACGAGAATGCATACGATATATACTGGCAGGCGGTCTAGAGGGGGAAGTTATTATGAGCGAATTCAGAAGGGGTGGGACCAACATGGGAGGCCGTGCGCTGAGGAAGGTCACCTCGCTGGCGATCCTAGCGGCCCTCCTTGCGATGCCAATGGCACTGCCAGTGGGCGCCGAGGACGGCGAGACACGGACGGGCCTCCCAGACTTCGAGGTGGAGGCATTGTTCAACTACCTCGATGTCGTGGCGGGTGAGCTCGCGTGGTTCAACCTGACGATACACAACGCTGGTGACGCGGCCTACCTGGTACGCTCATCCGGAGACCTGGAGATCTACGCCTACAAGGACGACGAGACCCAGGTGACCTTCTTCCAACGGATCTACGAGGACATCTACGTGAACGAGTCATACATCTTCGATTTCCAGGTGAAGTTCGATACCACCGGGCTCCACTCCCTTTCGATCTTCATCGATCAATCCGACAGGGTGGAGGAGTCCAACGAGGACAACAACGAGGCCACGGTCGAGTTCGAGGTCATCCCCAGCCAGACCAACAAGGCCCCCCAGGCAGATGGTGGGAACGACCGGACCGGGTACGTCGGCAAACCGATGCTGTTCTCGGCCCAGCACTCGTCCGACCCGGATGACGATCCCCTTACCTATAATTGGGTCTTCGGTGATGGAGACACGGACACTAGCATCCGTGTGCACCACACATACCAGGAGCTCGGTGACTACAGGGCGGTGCTCACCGTCTCTGACGGCTACCTCACCGATGAGGACATCTTCACCGTCCATATCATCGAGGCTCCCTCGAACCTGCCACCCGTCCCGGTGATCACCGTGGCGACCACGATAGTGATGGTCGACGAGGTCCTGGAACTGGATGGCGAGACCAATACGATGGATCCCGAGGACGATGACCTCCGGTTCGACTGGGACTTCGACTCCGCCGACGGTGTTAACGACTGGGTCAGGGGACCCGCGGTGACCCACAGCTGGGACCCGGCCGGGAAGTACACCGTGACCCTCCGGGTGACGGACGGTGTGTCGACGGTCGACACCACCAAGAAGATCGAGGTCAAGGCTCCCGAGCCCGAGAACCTCAACCCCTCTGCCTACGCTGGTGCGGACGTGGTGCTCAAGAAGGGAGACTCGTGGACCTTCCTGGGGACTGGCACGGACTCGGACGGACACGTGGTCGCATACGAATGGGACCTTGACGGGAATGGAGCCTTCGACACTTACAGCGATTCCGATGGCAACTTGAACTATGTCTTTACCGAAGTGGGCTACAGGACCCTGAGGTTCCGGGTGACCGACGACCGGGGTGGCATGGGCTTCGACACCGTGACCGTCACGGTCCTTGACCCCAAGGCCGACGATAACAGCACGCCCGGCATGCCATCGTTCATCGTTATCATGATCATCTGTCTTGCTGCGGTCCTTGCAAAGAGGGGGGAAATCAGAGTTACTGGCAGCCGTACCGAGACTGAGAAAGAGGAACTAAGTTTTAAATAAGGCCAGGAGGCATTGATGGGCGGTTAATCATGAGAATGGTAACCTGGAGGAGGGAAGAGGACGCAATCGCCAGTAGCATAGGCACTATGCTGGCGATACTCGTGATCCTTGCCATGCTCACCCTGGTGACCACCGGATGGGCCCCGGAATGGACCAAGTCCAAAGAATCGGAGCACATGCGGGTGGTCGAGTCACAGTTTGTCAGCATGAAGGCCCTCATGGACCAACTGAGCCTCAGCGACAACACCGAGGCACTGGTCTCCACTCCCATCACCCTGGGCTCGGAGGGGGTTCCCATGTTCTCGTCGGATTCGACAGGAACGATCTCGCTCATGACGACCATCACCGACAACTTCAATACACTCTCGGTGGAGAACTCCACCGGATTGCACCAGCGGGTCGCGTACGGCTCGATCATGTACGAGAGCCAGAACACCGAGTACATCGACCAGCAGTTCATCTACGAGACCGGCGCGATAATCATCAAGCAGCCCGACGGCGAGCTGATGATCACCGGGCCCAGCCTCATCATCCAGAACCTGACCCGGGGCCTCAAGGTGTCCATCGTCCTGATGTCCATCTACAGCGACGGGTCCTTATACACCGGCAAGGGCACCGTGGGCATCAACTGCCGCCTCATCCAGGAGAGCATAACCTCGACGCAGACGTGGAACCCCACGGAGACCCTGCACATCAACGTTACCACCTCGGTATACGAGGCATGGTACGATTACTTCGCCCGGGTGGTTCCCGCCTCGGGCATCGGAAGTGGCGATTATGACCTGAGCGTGGACGAGGCAACCGGCACCGTCCACCTGACCCTCAGGAACGTCTACCAACTGGTATCCGACTACGTGATACTCGGTTCCAGCTTAGACCTGACCTAGACGATCAAATGAAGAGATAGGAGCGGATAATATGGCTGATCCAACCACCCTCGATGGGGGAGCAACGGGCGTCGAAGAAGAGGAGCCCGAGATCGACTCAGTGGCGGAGGACATCCGCAAGAAGGCGGAGGCAGAGGCCGCCAAGATCGAGTACCACGAGCAACAGGCCAAGGAGTCCGGGTTCCGGCTCGAGGTCTGGAGGGCCGTGGAGAACCTGCGTAACGACTTCATCACTGCCCTGTACAAGTGGCAGAAGAAGCCCCGTCGCATAATGCTCCCCAAGGCGATGTCGGCTGAGGAGATGGAGAGCAAGTACCAGGAGAAGCGGGTCCCCACCGTCATCCCCAGGATCACCGAGGATCACTGGGAAGAGATAGAGATCCAGCCCATCATGGAGCCCTACAGCTTCGTCCGCGTCCGGTACAACAAGGAGAACCATGAGTACCTCTACGAGGTCATCGAGCCCCAGCTCACCGAGGAGGAGGAGAAGCTCCTGGAGTTCCTGAAGGACACCCTCCTGAAGACGCTGGAGTACACCCTCGAGGACGCCACCACCAAGGACAAGGAGGAGTACCTGCGCAAGTCGGTCGACGCGCTGCTCATCTCCCGGAACATACGCCTTGAGGATGTGTCCAAGGACCGTATCATCTACTACATCATCCGCGACTTCATCGGGTACTCCGTCATCAACGTGCTCATGATCGACCCGCAGATAGAGGATATATCCTGCGACGGTCCCGCCATTCCCCTATACATCTACCACAGGAAGTACCACTCCGTCCGGACCAACGTGATCTTCAAGAACGACCACGACCTGGACAGCTTCGTCATCGGCCTGGCACAGCGTTGTGGCAAGCATATCTCGGTGGCGGACCCCCTGCTGGACGCGACGATCCCCGACGGTTCGCGTCTGCAGGCGACCCTGGCCCGCGAGGTGACCACCCGTGGTTCCTCATTCACCGTCCGTCGGTTCAGGGACAACCCCTTCACCCCACCCGACATCATCCGGTTCAAGACCATGTCAGTGGAGATGGTTGCCTACCTCTGGCTTTCCATCGAGCACGGCGAGTCCATTCTCATCTGCGGAGGGACGGCATCGGGCAAGACCACGACGCTGAACGCGCTGCTCCTGTTCGTCCCACCCCAGCACAAGATCATCACAATCGAGGACACACGTGAGATCAACCTGCCCCACGAGAACTGGATCGCGTCCCTGACCCGTGGCGGTTTCGGCGCCAAGGGTTCGGACGGCAAGGCTGCGGGCGAGATCGACATGTTCGAGCTGCTGAAGGCGGCGCTGCGCCAGCGTCCCCAGTACCTGATGGTCGGTGAGGTCCGTGGTAAGGAGGCGCAAACCCTCTTCCAGGCCATGGCCACCGGTCACACGGTGTACTCCACCATGCACGCCGACTCCGTCAAGTCGATGGTGCACAGGTTGGAGAACCCGCCCATCTCGCTTCCCCGTATCCTGCTGAGCAGCCTCAACATCGTGCTGCTCCAGGGTCAGGTCCGTGTTGGCAAGGGCATGGCCCGTCGTGTCAAGAGCATCGTCGAGATCGTGGGCATCGAGCCCGAGACCAACGAGCTCATCACCAACTCTGTCTACAACTGGTCGTCCGCCGACGACGTGTTCATCTACAATGGGCATTCGTTCATGTTCGAGAAGATCATGAACAACCAGTCCATGACCTCCGAGCAGATGAAGGAGGAGTTCAAGCGCCGGTGCGACATAATCGAGTGGATGCGCAAGACGAATGTCCGAAACTACCTGGATGTGGCTAAGATAGTGTCGGGTTACTACAAGGACCCGGACACCACCATCGAACGCGTGCGCCAGGATCTGTACGGTTAGAGGGAGAAAGATGCCTCCTCGGGTCAACAACATATTCAAGCGCTTCGAGACCAGCCTTAGTGACTACACCAAGGTGAAGACGGCCGAAGGCGAAGAGGCGGACCTGTCGGAGGTCCCACACGTCATAAGGCTCCCCAAGGGTGCCTTCCCGGCCCCGGAGAAGCTGACCAAGTGGCAGAGGATGTGCCGCAACCTCATGGGGGACTTCGTTGAGAAGTTCGCCAAGTACAACCCCACCCTCGAGGCGAACCTGGTCAAGGCCCAGATGGGCATCAGGTACGAGGACTACATCGCCGTCATCTGGATGAACACCATAGTAGCGGCCGTGCTGTGGATAATCTTCTCCGTCATCATAGGCATCATCGTCTCGGTACTCGAGCTGTCCACGTCGATCTGGATCATGATGACCCTGCTCCTGACCCTGTTGCCAGTAGGCGTCTACGCCTACACGTACTCGGCACCAGGCATGCGTGCCAATGCCCGGAAGAACAACATAGACAAGCGCATCTCGTACGCCATGAGCTTCATCGCTGCCATGGCCTCTGCGGACGTCAACGTCGACATAATCTTCAAGGAGCTCTCACGCCAGCCCATATACGGGGAGATCCAGAAGGAGGCCCAGTGGATCAACCGTGACATCGACCTGATGGGGGTGGACACCCTCACCGCCCTTCAGGATGGAGCGGCCAGGACCCCCTCGGACAAGTTCCAGGACTTCCTCCAGGGCGTGGTCACCACCGCCCGGTCGGGAGGCAAGATGAAGCCATTCTTCATCATGAAGGCGGACCAGTACATGAAGGAGCGGCGCATCGAGGAGAAGAAGCTCATCGAGACCCTTGGCGTGCTGGCAGAGTCCTTCGTGACCGTCGTCGTGGCCGCCCCCCTGTTCCTTATCGTCATGATATCGCTGATGGCGACCATGGGCTCCGGCGGCACCGATTACATCCTCTTCCTCTACGCCATCGTGTTCGGGATGATCCCCGGTAGCCAGATAGCATTCATAATACTCATCCAAGGGATGACCGAGGAGGTGTGATCTTGGCGGTCGAGACCCCCCCGATGGACGCGCCTGGAACCGGCATGGCACCGGTGAAGAAGCTTCCCGACGCCGACGACGACACCATGGACCTGGTAAAGGAGTTCCAGGACCAACTTCGCGAGGGCACCGTCAACGTCCAGAGCCTTGTCTACATCCTGGTCGGCCTTGGTGCCGCCCTGTGCCTCATCATTGCCGTGCTGCTCGGTACCGGGACGATCTCGATGGGCCCCCTGAAGGCCATCGACTTCATCGTGATCGCCCTCCTGGTCGTCCTCGGCCCCCTGGGCATGATAATGGGCATGGAGACCAGTCGGATCGCGAACATCGAGAAACGCCTTCCCGATTTCCTTCGTGACGTGGCAGAGGCAGGCAGGTTCGGAATGACCCTGTCCAACGCCATCGTGGCCGCGTCCAAGGGCGAGTACGGTCACCTCACCCCCGAGATCCGGCGCATGGCATCCCAGATCTCCTGGGGCGTCAGCGCGACCGAGGCACTGGTCCTCTTCGCAAAGCGTGTCGATACCCCCCTCATCCACCGCGTCACTGGCCTGGTGATCAAGGCGGCCGCAGCGGGTGGCAACATCGCCGACGTGCTGACCATGTCATCCGTGGACACCAAGGAGTCCCAGACCCTGATGGAGGAGCGGAGTACCACCATGAGCACCTACGTGATGGTCATATACATCGCGTTCTTCGTGTTCCTTGTGACGGTCCTCATCCTCAACAAGACCTTCCTGCCCGCCATGGAGGAGGCGACCGCTGGCGCGGGATTGTCCGATGTCGATCTGTCCGACGCCCCCACCACGGTGGTCATCTCCGGGGATATGATCCCCGAGATCAAGAACCTGTACTTCTACGCGGCCCTGGTCCACGCTGTAGGCGACGGGCTGTTAGCAGGCGTCATCATGACAGGGAAGGTGAGCAACGGCATGCGCCACAGCTTCATCATGGTGCTGTCCGCCTGGATAATCATGCGTGGCATTGCCGGTGCATGAGACAAAGGTACAATGGGTCCAGTTGTGCACGATGGGTATCAGAGATCCGTATGCGATCGAGGCCTGAGTGGCCCGTTCGTCCTGCCCACAACCATCAACCGTGAGCAGACTCGCTATCGTGGCTGGGCTCCATAGCCTTTTCCCTTTCGGACTTGCGTCTCAGGATGAACTTGAGGGTCTCCACCGCAGACCGGTGGATCGTGAAGGCGGGATAGAACACCCAAAGGCCCAGGATGGGAAGGACCAGGAATAACATCAACCAGGCGAAGACGTAGATCACCAGGAACAGGTCCCCGAGGGTGGTCCCCGTCATCGACGGGCCGAAGGCCAGCCAGCCCAACCCCATCAGCATGGCACCCACCATGGTGACCAGGCCGTACACCTGGAACAGGTTCAGGTTGACGGTCTGGAAGTTCTCGTACACCCTGTAGTTCTTGATGAGCCTCACCATCAGTATCATGAGGATGAGCATGAACATGCTGGAGATCAAGAACCCGGAGTAGTTGACCCTCAGGAACTCGAAGTGGGGCATGAACATGCCGAACTCCCCAGCGAGGAACCGCTTGCTGATGGGGTTGATCTCCTCGGTGGGGGTCCACAGGAGGGTCAACCGCCAGGAGAGGGTCACGGCGGTCCAGATCCCGAAACCGATCGCCATTTTCTGAGCCTGGTTCCGTATGGTGTCATGGTACTTGGCGAAGGCCCAGAAGCCCATGGCCAGAAGTCCTCCGGCGATGATATCGAGGACCAGGATCGTCCACTGGACCGGATAGAAGAACGTCTTGTGGGGTTCAGGGTCGCCCCTGGAGAAGATCAACAGTACAGTGTAGATGATGAGCAGCGAGTTGAACGCGATGAGGAGGGCGAAGCCCGTGAGCAGGCCCAGCCGGGCGATGAGCAGGGCACGGGTCTCATCCTGGCTCAGGACCGTCAGGTCACCCCCTCGGGCTCTATCGTGATCAGGACCACGCCCGCGATGGGCAACGTGATCTTGAGGTCAGGTGGCGTGAAGGTCTTGACCCCGGTGGTCGTGGGAAGGGGTGATGTCACCGCGCTTCCGGCCAGGTTGTTGCTGAGAATGCTATCGAAGAGTATCGTCCTTGTGGTCACCAGCATCGGACCAGAAATGCCCTCGATCTCCAGGTTGATCTTGCAGATGACCTCACTGTCCAGGTCCCGGTTGACCAAGAGGATCCTGATGGTCTCGCTCTCGACATCCAGTGTGCCGATGGCGCTTACCACGGGCACGCCCCTGTGACCCGGAAGCTCCTTCTCCGCCGACGCGTCGAATGTTATGGGGTGCAGGTCCGATATCCCAAGGGGCTTGCCCCCCTGGAGCTCTGTGCACATCTGGAACGCGAAATAGCTGGGGGATCGATGCCAGGTGTCCACGTGGACCTGGTCGAAGTCGGGATTTATCATCAAGGCGGAGTAGGTGGGCGTGTTCAACTGACCGAAGCATGCGTACTCCACGGACCTCACACCGTCCCGGAGGGCGATGTCAAGGAACTGCATGGCCATGTCCGCGGTCATCAGGGCCGAACCGGCGTTGGCGGGGATCGGGATGTTCCACCCCTCCTCGCCGTAGAACGGCTCGTAGAAGGCTATGGCGAGGGGAATGCCTCCCTGGCGAGGGTCCTCTATCTTATCGATCAACCTTCGAAGGTCCCTCAGGTCCTCGGACAGCGAGGCGTAGACATCCGCGTAGGAATAGGTGTACAGGTCCTCGAAGTTCATCAGCGACTCGATGGCAGGCAGGTTTACCTTCACGACCACGTAATCGTAGAAGTAGAGATCGTCGCTGACACCAGGGATTACCAATGGCAGTCCCGCTATCTCGTCGAGGAAGTTGATGTTCCAGTTGACGTCCGCAGAGGACCGCTCCAGGTCCGGGTCCAGGACCATCCAGGCACCGACCTTGATGGACTTGTCCACCGTCTTCATTGAGCGGGAGTAGTCCTTGAGCAATTTGGCGTACTCGGCCCCGTACCCTATCTCGGATGCAGGTGCGTCCCTCCAGTAGCTGGGGCGGTATGGCTCGTACCCGATCTCCCAGTGGATGATACCGTAGGGGACGGGATAGCCGTTCGCGGTGCGCTCCCTGCCGAGCCTCCTGTCGGACGGGTCGTTGCAGTACGAGACCCAATCCCTTGCCATCTCCCCGGTGCCCGTGTTGATGTTCGTCACCATCACGGCGCTGGCATCGGCGTAGTCCACCAATTTGTAGAACTCGTCGGTGCCGAAGAGGGATTCCTGGGATCCGCCACCGTAGGTGGGATTCTTGCCCCGGTCGTCCACGTTGCCGACGCCCAGGGTCCAGTTGTATTGCTGGCTCAACCGCCCAGCCGGGAACCTCAGATAGCTGGGGTCAAGGCCGATGAGCTCCCCCACCGGTGTCGGGTTGAACAGCCCGGTCACGTGATTGTAGAGCCCGTAGGCGTTGTTGGGCCAATCGACGGAGGCACCAAGGAGGGAGGGCATGACGGCGTCGGGCTCACCAGCAGGGTCCCTGACCACCAGGGAGACCTCCAGATCATCGGTGGTGAAGGGGACCCAGTAGCTGGAATACATGACTGGCATGAACAGAATCAGCGCCACGACAGCCCCCGATATGACCGACAGTCTCACCAAGAACCTCCCCAGTATCCACTCTACCATAGATGGATGGCCCAGGTTTTTATTTAAGCCTTTCCAAGCTGATTACTGGCTTTGGTACCAACGCCCTTCTCACCCCTATGGATCGGCCCTTTGATCGCACCCCTCGCTACCGATCCGAACCATGTTCGAACCATGTTCGAACCCCCCCCCGTCCCAGAGGCGATACCTTCATCTAGCAAGGAAGGAATCGGAAGGCATGGACCTGCCACCCTGCCCCTCGTGCGGCAACGAGCTGCGAGCCGAATCATTACATGGCCCGGCCAAGTGCCCCACCTGCGGGTTCACGACCCCGGTCGAGCTGGACGCGGTCGCCCTCGACAATCTATTGGAGGACGCCTCCCAGCGGGGCCTCGGACCCAGGGTTGCCCTGGCACCCTCGATGGAGGTGCCCGAACCCCGGCTGGAGGGCCGGAAGACCCCCACGATGCTGGAGACCACCCGGTCACCCGATCTTCCCCAGCTCTCCCCGCCGGCGCCTCCCCGTGAGCTGGTGATGGGCTCGCCTCCGTCGTTGGAGGACCCGAAGGGCCCCGTTGACATGGGCGGGAAGGAGACGGCGACGACGCCCCTGGGCGCATCGATGGAGGAGCAGAAGGAGATACGCAAGCGGGAGCTGAAGGCCCGCGGGGAACTGCTAAGGTGAGGGGAAATCCATGACCAGGATCTCCGCATCCATCCTCTCGGCCGACTTCTCCGACCTGGGTCAGCAGGTCGAGGACGTGGTGGCCGCTGGTGCCGACTGGATCCACATCGACGTCATGGACGGTCACTTCGTGCCTAACCTCACCTTCGGCCCCGTCATCCAGAAGGCAGTTAGACCCAGGACGACCGCTCCCTTCGACACTCACCTCATGGTCACCAATCCCGATGACCTGCTGGAGGACTTCGTCAATGCGGGCAGCGACTACATCACCGTCCAGGCGGAGACCTGCCCCCACCTCCACGGCACCCTCAACCGCATCAGGGAACTGGGCGTCATGTCAGGTGTCGCCATCAACCCGCACACCCCCCTCTCCGCCATCGAGTACGTGCTCGACGACATGGACCTCCTCCTTGTCATGACGGTGAACCCGGGCTTCGGTGGGCAGGGCTTCATAGAGAGCCTGCTGCCGAAGATATCCCGCGCCCGCAACATGATCGATGACCACGGAGGGGAGATCCTCATGGAGATCGACGGCGGGGTCAAGCCCACCAATGCCGACCAGGTGGTGGCTGCCGGGGCGGACGCCCTGGTGGCTGGATCGGC
>JAUVEQ010000077.1 GCA_030594725.1 Methanobacteriota archaeon | reverse complement strand
CGTACTCTAGCTGGGTCATCAGCTTCGTGACTTTCTTGATGTTGTCTTCCTTTCGTCCCATAAGGACCACCTTGTAATGTCATTGGGGTGATTGGTAGGTGAGATGGGATCTACCGGGCCGATGCGGCTATACGCACGACCTCATCCTTCTTGCCCACGGCGAAGCTGCTGATGTCCCTCTTGGAGGCGAGGATGATCTCGTTCGCCAGGGTCTGTGGGAGGCGCTTCCGGTTCTTATGTGATGACTGCACGGCGCCCCTGCAGACGTTGCGGAGGGCTATGTCCAACCTCCGTGAGGCGGAGACGTCCACCGCCTTCGGCACGTTGATGCCGCCGTACCGGAGTCGGGTGACCTCCTCCTTGGGGGCGCTGTTGCATAGGGCGTCGATGTAAACCTGGATCGGGTTATCCTTCGTGCGAGCTAAGATGATGTCGAAGGCTTCCTCGACCACCCGGTACATCTTGGCCTTCTGGCCCGTGCCATGCCCGGTGCGCATCATGCCGTTGATCAGCCGCTCCACGATGTTCATGTGCTGCTTCGCGAAGGGCCTGTTGGCGTGCCTTGCCCCGGTGTGAGGGATGGACACTGGTTCGATGTTGATGTAGCGCTGCAGTCCCGGGTTGTGGACGACCACGCCGGAGAATGTGTACTTGCCGAAGAGGGGCTTCACCGTGTAGGTGACCTTGATGTCCGTCTTCTCGTCGACGGTCTCGATGACCTCGCCCTCGGGGACGGCCTCCTCCTCCTTCTTCTTGGCAGGGGCCTTCTTGGCCGCGGGCTTCTTCTTGGGCTCCTCGGACGGGGCCTCCTCCTTCTTCTTGGTGGTCTTCTTGGCCGCGGGCTTCTTCTTGGGCTCCTCGCCCTTGTGCACCTCGACCGCTGGCTCCTCCTTCTTCTTGGCAGGTGCTTTCTTGGCGGGTGCCTTCTTCGCTGCGGGCTTCTTCGCTGCGGGCTTCTTGGCAGCGGGCTTCTTGGCAGCGGGCTTCTTTGCAGCGGTCTTCTTCTCGGCCTTCGCCTCGGGCTCGGCAGCGGCCTTGGCATCTGCCTTCTCGGGCTTGGCATCTTCCTTCTTCTCGTCCTTGGCCATGGGGATCACCTGATGGGTTTTTCCTTGCGGCCACGGACCAGCTCGCTCAGGGAGACGTCGTTGACCTTGGTGACCTTGTACCTGACTCCGGGCAGATCACCGTACGAACGGCCCATCCTTCCGCCGATGCCCTCGACCAGGACCTCGTTGTGCTCGTCGATGAAGTTGATGGCACCATCACCAGTGGCGAATGCGGTGATCTGGCGGCCATTCTTGATCAGCTGGACCTTGACGCACTTGCGAATCGCGGAGTTGGGCTGCTTGGCCTCGATCCCCACCTTCTCAAGGACGATGCCCTTGGCCTGGGACGAGCCCTCCAGTGGGTCTGCCTTCTCGCGCAGCTTCAGGATTCTCCGCTTATAATAGCGGTCGGACCAGCGGAACTTCTGCCGATTCGACTCCAGCTTGCGAGCGGTGTTGATGCCCCTAGCCATGTGACTCTCTCCGTGCATCCGGGGAAGGGACTTCTTATATATAAACCTTGGTTAACACCAGTGGTCCCAGGACAGATGCCTGGCGGGGGGTGGATTCGGCGCCTATTTGTCGTCGGGTCCGTTGTGCCACGGGTCGTAGTCGTTCGCACCCGGCGTCGTGAAGCCCGGTCGGTGGGCCGGGTCGCCGTACGCGGCATACATACAGACCGTCTTCCAGTCCGCTCCCAGGTCGCTGGTCCAGTCGGGGTTCTGGGGGTCCTGGTGGAACGGGTCCACCTGGTTGTCGTGGTTGGCGATGTACCTGTTCTCGGCCCACTGGAGGGCCTTGCCCACGGTGCCATAGGTTTCCTCGTGGTTCATCATCGCGTCGACGTTGAAGGCGTACATCGCGTTGTTGTGGTCCCAGTCGTGGTCCCCGGTTATCTCGCCGATCCAGCTGAATATGTCCTGCCCGATGCGACTGAAGGACACCTCCGTGGAGGCGACCAGGCCCACTGCGCCAGAGTAGAACCAGTTGAGGGAGAAGGTGAGATCCAGGTCCACCTTGAAGTCGCCCCAGTTTATGCCATCGATCTTGGCGTTCTCGCATGAGAACAGCAGGGCGGTGGAGGGAGGCATATAGAGGTCGTGCAGGCTCGGCGTCGGGTCGCCGGGGACCTTGACCCATCCCTCCAGCCTGCCACGGGTGTGGGCCTCGTTGGGCTCGTAGACGTAGAAGGTGGCGTGCCAGCTTCCGTGACCACGGTACACCAACAGGCCGGAGCTGGTCAGGACGGGCTGCATGTCGACCTCCTTGCCGTAGAAGTCGCGAAGTCCCTCGTTGCCCGAGGTCCGGATGTACTCCCACTCCATGCCCTCGTCGGTGGCATCGCGGATCATGAACCGGCCAGGGGTCATCTGCTTCCGCTGGTCCGCGACCTCGAAGCCGTTCCAGATGGACACCTTGTTGGACCAGTCCACCATCTCGGGTCCGGTGGAGGTCTGGACGGTCACCACCCGGTCGATGTAATCGTAACCGAGGGTCCGGGCGATCTGGTTGCTCACGCCCTGGACGTTCAGGTTGATGACCCGGCCGACGGCGGTGTCCATGGTGTACGGGTCGTCGTCCAGGAACCCG
Organism: Methanobacteriota archaeon; assembly: GCA_030594725.1. GTDB lineage: Archaea > Thermoplasmatota > DTKX01 > DTKX01. The sequence continues at coordinate 6,818 of JAUVEQ010000077.1, read as the reverse complement.
TAGGCCGAATCGGAGGAGACAAGGCCGTCGCCCTCGGTGTTCTGGGGGCTCGGGTCGGTCTCGTCGGGGAACTTGAACTGGGGAACGGCGGCGCCGGAGCCCACAAGGCACACGTATTCGAAGGGACCGAATGTGGCCCACATGTCCCGCAACTTGAGGTACAGGCCTATCGAGTGGGCGTTGAGGACGGCGTCCATGTAACCGACGGTGGCGTCTGCGACAGCGTCCCAGTCGGTGAGGACCAGGGCGGTGGTGCCGGGGCCCTCCGCCTCGTTGTCACCGGTGTGACCGGCCGCCAGGGAGGCCGCCACGGCGCTGAGGGACGCAATGTGGTACTCGTTGAACGGCGTGGTCATGTAATCGATGGGATTGGTGATGACGATGTAGTTGGGGTCCAGCTGGTGGCCGCTGATGAGCTCGTTCCATACATCCTCTTGGGAGATGAAGGTCCGCTGTCCAAGTATGATCACCTTGTTCTCCACCTGGGCCAGGGGCGCTGCCCACATGGCCTCGGCGTAGGAGGCGACGCTTATGTGACCCTGGAAGCCCTGGAAGGTTGCCAGGATGTCGTCGTCCGCGGGGTAGGTGATCACGTCGTCGACGCCCAGCTGGTCCTCCACGTAGCTCTGGGTATCCAGACTGTCGGTGAACAGCAGGAAGGGCGCGTCGTAGACGGACATCGTCTGCACGGTGGCGAGCTGATGGTCGTCGAGCTGACCGTCGTCCAAGACGAACATCGGGTGGTAGTTGCCGTTCACGAACTGGATCGAGGAGAGGGCGGCCACGAACGCCATGCCATCCTCGTCCTTCGGCTCGTCCACGAGCACGTAGAACTCCTCCGGCAGCTCGTTCTGCGCATCCGGCGGGGCGTACTGCGTGCTGGCGGCGGGTGACCACAGCAGGACTACCGAGAGCACCATGATCGCGACCATGAAGACTGCCAGCGCCTGCACTCCCCTATTGGACCGAAGGGCCCCCTTGACCTTGCCAAGGTTCATGTTCTTCATATCCCGATAGCCTCCAGATTATTGGATGACCGTTCATATGTTGGACCCTGCTCATAAACCTTACGGGTAACGTTGGGCGCCTCCCCCATGCTTCTCCCGTGAGCGCAGGGAGGGCTCTGATGATTCTTATTGACGGAACCGAGGGGAAAACATATTATTAATCCCCCGTGGATTCCACCCCTGCCCCAATTGGGGTTCTGCCGCCGCGGAGGGGAGCATATGCACCAGCTCGAAGCCATCGACGCCAAGAGATATTACGAGACCTTCTTCAACCGATTTCAGAGGATGGTCGACTCAGACTATCACGCCAGCGCGTCGATACTGGAGATCTACCAGGGTCTGCCCGTGGCGGTGGACGCGTACGTCATGCCCAACGGGACCGTGGTGGGTCTGGTCAAGCTCAACTCCTCGGAGTTCAAGGTGGAGGTCTTCTCCGGTGACTACGAACAGGTCAAGGGCGAGGTCAGGAACAACACCTTCGACTACATGATCCCCATCTATCCCTCCCATCCCACCTCCGACGATGAGGTGGATGCGACGATCAAGTACACCATCGAGACCCGGCTCCGGCACATCGATTTCTCCCACTACCTCAAGGACGTGGTGCTGGGCATCGTCAACATAGAGGGGCAGATCAGCGAGATATCCAAGACCAATCCCTGGCTGTCCAAGCAGTTCGGGGAGCTCACCACCATGCTGTCGACCACCCGGAAGAAGGCCGAGGGCGTGTCCAAGATGGCCGACGAGTCCTCCGTCCGGCTCCGATACGAGGGGTACGAGGAGATCGTGGGATTCTTGGAGAGCTTCGACCCCGCCACCTCGCCACAGCAGATGGACGTGATCGACCTCGAGAAGGTACGGACCTTCATGACCGAGTTCATCCGTTCGTACCGGGCAACGATAGACGCCAAGAGCCTTGCCAAGGAGGCATTCCCGCCCTTCTACGGGGATTACCCGTACTCGGTGGAGCTGGAACTGCTTCCCAACAAGAACGTGGCCGTCTTCTTCTCCAAGGCGACCGAGGGAATGCGCTTCATCGACAGGCAACTAGGCTTCAACGAGTTCGAGAACGAGATCAAGGACAAGTCCTTCGACTACGCCCTCGGGCTTCCCAACTGCATCCATTTCGACAAGCAGGGTGCGGTGCACCAGGCACAGGTCCAGGCACAGATCGACCTGGAACGCCACGACCTCACCATGGCGCTGGAGGAGTTGCCAGGCTCCCTGGGGGAGATCGAGAACCAGATAATCAAGATCAAGAAGTCCAACCCATGGCTCGAGCAGAACCTCTCGGAACTGCTACGGACCCTCGAGACCTGCAACAAACCGGTGAAGAAGCTGCGGGACCGGATCGAGAAGCAGCGCAACTCGGGACTCATCCTGCGCAGCTACGTCAACCAGTACGACAGTTCCATCTCCATCTTCCCCACCTCGGGCGAGGTGCCATCCGCTGCCCCACCGGTGTACGAGGACGTGGAGAGCGCCCAGGTCATGCCCCAGGCGTCCTTCGCACCCCTGATCGCCGCCCAGGGGGTCGCCCCGGAACCGGTGGTCACCCCGCCGCCCGGGGAGTACGAGCTTCAGATCCCCGTCTCGGGAGAGGACCTGGTGATGCCCAGCATGGAGGCGACCTCGGTGGGCGCGACCGCAGGTTCGGCCGACCTCAACGAGATCCGCTCCATGCTGTACACCTTCGAGCGGAAGCTTGCTGACTACGAGAAGCGGCTCCACTACATCGACAAGTACACCGAGATGATACAGCGCCAGCAGAACAAGAAGTTCAAGGCCCAGAAGGAACTGCTCGCCCTGGAATCGCGGAAGGGCAGATGGCTTGGCGTTGGTCTCGGCGCCTCGGCACTCGTCCTCGGTACCATCCTGCTGATCTTGAGCTACCAGGAGATAATGGACCTGATCAACGATCTCGTCTGAGCCTATCGGTACCCGACGTTCTCACAGACGCTCCCTGACCTCCTCAGCGAAGCCAAGGGTGCCGTGCTCGCCTCCGAGGTCGGGTGTTGACACACCCGAGGCCAGGGCATCCAGCACAGCTCCCTCCAAACGCCGGGCCGCCTCGGGGTGGCCAAGGTGGTCCAGCATCATGACCCCCGAGAGCATGCAGGCCACGGGGTCGGCGATGCCCTGGCCCGCGATGTCCGGGGCGGAGCCGTGGACCGGCTCGAAGAGTGCGCCGTCCTCGCCGTAGCTGCCCGAGGGGGCAAGACCGAGACCACCGCAGAGGCCAGCGGCAAGGTCGGAGAGGATGTCGCCGTACAGATTGGGGGTCACCAGAACGTCCTGGGACCCAGGGTCGGTGACCATGGCGGCCGCCATCGCGTCCACGTGCATGTCGGACCACTCGATGTCGGCCGCGATATCCCTGGCCACCTCCTCGAAGGTCTCCAGGAAGAGGCCGTCGGACCTGCGCAGCAGGTTGGCCTTGTGAACGCAGGTCACCTTGGTCCTCCCGTGGGCTCGGGCCCACTCGAAGGCGAACCGATGGACGCGTTCGCTGGCCTTCCTCGTGATCACCCTCTCGGCCATCACACCGTCCTCGATCACATGCTCCCGGCGGACGTACAACCCCTCGGTGTTCTCCCTGACTATCACCACGTCCAGTTGAGGAACGGGACCCCCCGGGACCACCGGGCCCAGGCGGGAGTGGGTCGGGACCAGCGGTCGCGCAGGCCTGACGTTGGCATAGAGTTCCAGCTCCTTCCTCAAGGTCAGGAGCGGCGACCGGTAGTCCACGTCCGGTGGCGGTTTCTCGACGGCCCCGAAAAGGATGGCGTCCATGTCCCTTGCGATCTCCACGGTCTCGTCGGTTATGGGCGCGCCACGTTCCTGGACCCCTGCCATGCCCACGGGTTCGATGTAGAGCTCCAGGTCCAGGCCAAGACCGTCCATGGCATACAGGGTGGCCTCCACGACCTCGGGACCGATACCGTCACCCGCTGCCACCATGACCCTGTCCAAGTCCTCGCCCCCCCGTCATCGGTCCCCGTTGCCGGGGGTGACAAGTGTGCCGTGGAAATCCCTTCCCGCCAGCGCCGACCTGACCTGTTCCAGGTCCCGTCCGTTCAAGACCTTGGTGGTGATGCCGGCCCTGTGGACCAGCCGGGCGGCCACCGCGTCCACGACGGTGGAGGAACCCGCCTCGTACTCCCCCGTGTCGACGATCTCCAGCAGACGGCCGGTCGTGATGGCGGGCAAACGCTCCGCCGACGGGTCCTTCCTGGGGTCCGCTGTGTAGACCCCGTCGACGTTGGTGAGTATCAGAAGCTCCTCGGCCTCGGCCATCTCTGCCAGCATCGCGGTCACCGCATCCGTGGTCTGGCCCGGATGAGTCCCGCCCATGACAACGATGGGATGGTCCCGGGCCACCTCGACGGCGTCGTGGACCGTCGCCGGGACCCCGGGATATGCCTCCCTCCCCAGGGCGGCTATCAGGATCCGGGCGTTCAGGCGGGTGCAGTCGATGCCCACCAGGTCCAGGTAGTCCTCGTCGGCACCCAGGTCGCGACAGGCCTCTATGTACCTCCTCGCCGTCCTGCCTCCACCGACCACGACGAGCAGGTCCCTTCCCTCGGACGCCTCCAGGAGCACCGAGGCGAGCTCGCTCACGAAACCGGGATCTAGAGGTTCAGGAGCGACTATCGATCCGCCCGTTGATATCGCCACCCTGGTACGCCTGTCCATCGTCACACCCAAAGCTTAATCAGTGGTTCTCCTTTTATGGGTTTCTAAGAGGCTTTCAAGTGGTCGATGAGGCACAAATGGCCAAGTACGAGTTCCAAAAGGTGCTCAAGGAGCTGCGCAATGTCAAGGGCCGTGGCACCGAGCTCGTGACGGTCTACATCCCTCCCGACAAGAGCATCTCTGAGATGACCGCCTACCTGAGGAACGAGTACGCCCAGAGTCAGAACATCAAATCCCGGGTGACCCGGAAGAACGTGATGTGGGCCATCGATTCGCTGATCGGCCGCCTCAAGGTGTACAAGAGGCCTCCGCCCAACGGGCTTGCGATGTTCGTCGGCCACATGGACGTGGGAAAGGACGTCTCCGTACCCGTCTCGTACGTGTTCGAACCACCCCAGATCCTCCGTGTCTCCGCCTACCGTTGTGACAACCAGTTCTGGCTCGAGCCCCTGGAGGAGCTGATGGTCGAGCACGACCTCTACGGCCTCATCGTCATCGACCGGAGCGAGGCTACCCTTGGATGGCTCAGGGGGAAGCATGTCACCGTCATCTCCAACATCCAGTCCCTGGTCCCCAGCAAGCACGGGCGCGGTGGTCAGTCCCAACGTCGTTTCGAGCGATTGATCGAACAGGCCGCCCACGAGTTCTACAAGAAGGTGGCCAACATCGCCAACGAGGAGTTCGTGGACGTCGAGAACCTGAGCGGGATACTCATAGGCGGCCCCGGGTACACCAAGGTGTTCTTCGCCGAGAAGGACTACCTCCACCACGAGCTGAAGAAGAAGATCGTCGAGATCCTCGACACCTCCTACACGGACGAGTCAGGCCTGCGGGAGCTGCTCAACACGGCCCAGGACGTGCTGTCCGAGCTGGACCTGATGAAGGAGAAGGGTTACATGGGCTCCTTCTTCGAGGAGATCCGGAAACCGGACGGTGGCCTGAGCGCCTACGGGGAGGGCATGGTACTACGGGCGCTGGAGATGGGCGCCGTGGACAAGTTGCTCATCTCCGAGAAGTACGGCAAGGAGCGCCTGGACCTCAAGTGCGAGTCCTGCGGCAAGGAGGTTGAGAGGACCGTCGAGGAGGGGAGGTCCGAGGCTGACCTGGACTTCAGCTGCCCCGATTGCGGCGAGGTCATGGGCATGATGGGTCGCAAGGACATGATCCAGGAGCTCAATGAGCTGGCCACCACCTACAACTCCGAGGTCATCCTCATCTCCACCGAGAGCGAGGAGGGCGGCATCCTGGTCCAGGCCTTCGGCGGCATCGCCGCCATACTCCGGTACCGCATCACTTAGGCGTGGGAGCAGCGCCGCCGCGTCCCAGCCGGGCCTTCGTCGTCTCGAAGTCTATCATGTCACAGTGATGGATCAGTATCGCCTCAGGGGTCCTTGAGACCATGTTACCCTCGCCCGCGTGGGCGGCGATGATGTGCACCACCTCCAGGGGGAGGCCCAACTCCTGGGCCAATGCAGCGCCCGAGACGGGGTGGCGCAGCCGCTTGCCCATCTCGGACTTGACCACGACCCCTCCCGGTCCGGGCTCGTACTCCAGCACCTTGCCCACATCGTGGAGCAGGGCGCCAGCGACCACGGTGTCCATGTCAACGTCGCCCCGGGCCTCCCCGACGGCCACCGCCATCCTGGTGACGCGGCCGGTGTGCTCGATCAGGGTATCGTCCAGCTCCTCTATGAGCAGGGTGAACGGAATGGAGCGCAGGTCGTCGAAAGCCGACCTCTCCAGGGCCACATCCCAGACCTTGGCCACCAGCTCCCGCAGGGCATGGTCTCCGATCGTGTCGATCTCAGGCAGCAAAGAGAGGATGTCCGGACCCACCATTGTACCCACCAGGGGGGTATTGGGTGCCAGGGTAGATGAACCCTTGGACCAGGGGCGGGGGAATGACAGTGTGAACCATGCCACAGTGTATCACACTGCCAGGGGGGCCCGATACACCCGATTTTCGTGGATTATTAGTTCAACCATATCCAAACGTTTATATCAGATTCGTCTCTTACGGTGACAGTGGTCTGATAGCATGGGCAAGAAGGGTCTACAAGTAATACTTCTAGCTCTAGCGTGCCTGCTTCTGCTCGTAGTCGTCACCTCCATGGC
>JAUVEQ010000201.1 GCA_030594725.1 Methanobacteriota archaeon | reverse complement strand
GATGCGAACCAGGGTGCGAATGCGCCACCAGGCAGGAGCTTGAGGGCGTCCTTCGGAACCCCGACCGGTGCGTCGGCACCCTTCTTAATCTTCCAGTTGATTTCTCGGCAGTAATAAGATGGAAGATCTGTGCTCTCGCGGAGGAACGCGTAATCGCGCTTCAACCCAAGCGCGGCCTTCCAGGACCTCCATAGTCCATCGAGAGCTCTACGCTTCCTCACAGTAGGTTGGAATATCTTTGCTGTGATTGTCTTCCTCAGCCGCATCATATATGTGTAGGCCATTTTCCTTTAAATACCCAGACAGGGGGGGTCGGCGAAGGTGACTTTGGAAGAAATCCAATACACCGAATATCATACTAAACCAATACTGTTAATAAAAGGGGGGCCACTTCTAGCAGCAGGAGTAGTCCTGATGGAGACCAAGGTCCCCAATCGATTGATCGTCATGACCGTGCTGACCGTAATGGTCATGGTATCCGGTTGCATCACCTCCAACGGCGATGACGACATCGTTAAGACCGGTGATCTCCGCACAGAGGACCACTTCGTGGAGCTTGGCTCCGCCGAGAACGTGAAGGTCAACATCGAGATGGGGACCGGCGAGCTGGAGATAAAACCAGACGCGACCAACCTGATGGAAGGGACCTTCACCTACAACATCGACAGGTGGAAACCCAAGTTCACCTACGATCCCGAGGGCAATATCTGGAACCTGACCATCTGGCAGCCCAACACCGACCTGAAGGTCGAATCCGATGCCAGGAACGAGTGGGACCTAAGCTTCGGCACCTGGGTGCCGATGGAGATGAACGTCGCGATCGGTGAGGGCACGGCGGACATCGCCGTCGCGGGCCTTGACCTCGCCAGCCTGTCCGTCTCGACCGGAGTGGGCGACATCTCCCTGGACCTCACTGGGAACCGGGTCGACCACCTGATAGTCCGGGCGGGCACGGGCAATGGCAGGGTGAACCTGATCGTGCCCAGCTACATCGGTGTCCAGATCCAACCGACCCAGGGTTCCGGGACCGTCATCGCACCCGGTTTCGAGTTCCGGGACGGCAACTACTTCAACGACGTCTTCGACTCCTCGGAGGTGTTCATCCTGATCGCCGTGGACATCGGTGTCGGGGACCTGGTTGTCCTCGAGACGCCCTGAGATCGGGACCCGTTCCCGTCGTCCGCCTCCGTCCCCGCCTCCGTTCTGCACTCAATCGCGGACAAGCACGAGGAGCATCTTGAACGGCTTGTTGGCCCGGAGGGCGTGGGGCTTGTTGGCGGGCATGATTATCATCTCGCCCTCGTTGACGGTGTGGGGCTCACCGGAGATCATGACCTCGGCCTCGCCGTCCACCACGTTGACCATGGCGTCGAAGGGAGCGGTGTGCTCCGAGAGGCCCTGACCCGCGTCGAAGGAGAACAGCGTCACGGTGCCCGTGGGCTTGTCGATCAACGTCCTTGAGACCACCGAGCCGTCCTGGTAATCGACCAGGTCCTTGAGCCCGAGGGACTGAGCCTTGAGTTCATCTTCCGTTTCAGCCATGATATCGACCCCTTCGCCTTGTGTCCGTTCCACCGTTGGCGAACTTGAAATATGTTTGCCCTTCCATGTTAGCCCCCGCCTTGGGCGAACGTCCATCTCCGGGGTGTCGATCGGGGTCGGATCTAACAGATTAGGGATAGGCATTATTATACCTGCAGCCCTCGCCGGATTAACCTCTCACAGAAGGTCAGGTGTCGGGTCTCTCACCCAAGGGCCCGCCACCATCTTCTGTACCTTCTCGACCATCCATCGACCAGGCTGGGCCATCTATGTGTGGAGGGTGGTGCGAGGGGAGGGATTTGAACCCGCGAACTTCTAGAGACGGGATCTTGAGTCCCGCGCCTTTGACCAAGCTTGGCTACCCTCGCGCAATCCAGGGAAGGAATATGCAGCTGATAAGCCTTTCCGCCCGGGGATGACGCAAAGGCTTTTTCGTAGGTGCCGCCATGGGGTCCGCCGATGGAGCATGTGACGGAAGCGCCGGACGACATGACAGGACCCGACTTCGTGGTGGTGCTAGCGGGTCCCAAGACGCCGGGGAACGTGGGCGCCGTGGCCCGGGTGATGGCGAACTTCCAGGTGGGCGAGCTTCGCATCGTCGAGGGGGTGCCCTTCGAGGAGGACACCTACAAGCGGGCCCTCCACGCTCGGGGCATCCTGGAGAACGCCCGCCGCTTCGACGACTTCAAGTCGGCACTTGATGGCCTGGACTTCACCGCCGCCACCACGGGCATCACCAATCTCAACGACAAGCGGCACCTGCGAAACCCCCTGACGCCCAGGGCACTCCACGAGCGTATCTCGAACATGGAGGGAAGGGTCGGTCTGGTGTTCGGAAGGGAGGACTTCGGCCTCTACAACGATGAACTGGCACTGTGCGACGTCGTTGTGACCGTCCCCACATCCCCGGAGTACCCGATCATGAACCTGTCCCACGCGGTCGCTGTGATACTGTACGAGATCAGGCGCGACTACGCCCTGGCCCACGACACCATCAAGGCCTCCCAAGAGGAGCGGGACAGGCTACTGGAGGCCTACGACGAGCTGATGGAGGTCACCGACTATCCGCCCCACAAGCTGGTGGCAACGCGTGTCATGATCCGCCGGATAATCGGCAGGAGCACCCTGTCCGAGTGGGAGTACCACACCATGATGGGCATCGTGCGCCGTGCCACCAAGCGGATCATGCGCCTCGAGGAGAAATCCGGGAAGGCATGGGATGAGGACGGGGACGAGGACGGGGACGAGGACTAGGTCCCTCACTCCCTGCCCAACCATTTTGGGATGCCCCGGCCCGCGAGCACGCCCGTCGCCGCGGCATTCACAAGGTCGCGAGACAGACCTGGACCGTCCCCGGCCGCGAACAGGCCCGAGATGTTGGTCATCAGCCGGCGGTCCACGTCCAGCGCCATCGCGTAGAGCTTCAGCTCGGGGGCGTAGAGCAGTGTGGAGTCCGAGTCCACCCCAGGTATGACGCCCGACAGCTTCTTGAGGGCCTCCAATACATCGACCACCAGCCTGTGGGGAAGGGCCATCGAGATGTCACCGGGGGTCACGTCCGTGAGGGTGGGCACCACGTGGTTCCGGCCGAGGCGGGACCAGGTGGTCCTCTGGCCCCTCTTGAGGTCCCCCAGCCTCTGGACCAGGGGCTTGCCCCCGCCTATCGTGGTGGCCAGCTTCGCCACAGAGGTGGCGTAGTCCGTGGTGTTCTCGACCGGCTCCGTGAGGGCGATCCGGACCAGCAGCGCGAAGTTGGTGTTGGGGGAGGTCTGGTCCCTCATGGAGTGGCCGTTGACGCCCACGAAGCCCTTGTACTGCTCTGTCACCACGAACCCCTTCCGGTTGGCGCAGAATGTACGAACAAAATCGTCGTAGGTGTCGGACCGGATGTGGAACTTGGGGTCGCGGTTCACCGAGGTTATCGGGTCCATGATTATGTTGGCAACCTCGACGCGGACACCGATGTCCATCGGTGCGAAGTGGCCGTTGATGGCATGCTTGACGACGAGTCCGTCCAGCCAGCTGGAGCCCACGCGGCCCATCGCAAGGAGCACGGCCTTCGCACCGATCTCCTTGCCTCCCGCGAGGACGACACCTTTGCACAGCCTGTCCTCGATCAGGATGTCCTCGACGACGGTCTCCAGGAGGAACTCCATGCCCCTGCCGCGGAGGTCCTTCTCGAAATCGTCGATGAGCTTCTGGCTGTAGTCCGAGCCTATGTGCCGCTGGATGATGTCGATGAAGCGGACGTCGTTCTCAGCCGCCCGACGCATCAGGTTCTCCACGACCTCCGGATCGGGCCTCTCCGTGATGGGAGGAGCGCCGTACTCGACCCAGATGTCGTCCACGTACTTGACCAGGTCCCATGCGGCCTTGTCGTCCTTGGTGAGGTCCCGGAGGTCGCCTCCGATGTCTGGCCGCAGGTTCAGGGTACCGTCGGAGAAGGTCCCCGCACCCCCCACCCCGTGCATCACGTTGCAGGTCTCGCACTTGTGGCAGACGCCGTCGAGCTCCATGGGGCAATGCCGCTTCCGCGCGGTCTTTCCCTCGTCGATGAGCAGGATGCTCCCGATGCCCTTGTCGTCGAGCTCCCTCGCAGCGAACATCCCGGCGGGCCCCGAGCCCACGATGATCACGTCGTACGCGTCTGCCAATGCGGTCCCCGCACCCGATACGGTGCAGCCGCAGAAAAGGGTTACTCCTCGAGGAACGCGTCATCGTCCACGATGGTCGGCTTCGCCCTCGTGGGCAGAAGGAAGAATATCAGCATGATTAGGATCAGGACCCCCAGGATGGACCAGTAAAGGATGGTGGGTTGCCAGGTCTCCTCGGGCTCGACCACCTCGACCTCGATGGTGACCGGGGGTGCCGTCGAGGATACGAGGACCATGGTCCAGTCGTCGGTCGCCTTCACGTCCTCGGACACGGAGATGGTCAGGCCCAGCTGGCCCTTATCCCCTGCAGGGATGGTGATGGACTGCTCGTCCACGTCGGCCACGATGCCCTCGCCGACATGGGATATGAGCATGATGCCGGTCACGGGACCGTTCCCGGAGGTCTCGAGGAGGTCGATCTTGATGACCTCGGTCTCTCCCCTGACCAATTCCAGGGGTCCCGGGTCCTCCAGCTCCAGCACCGGGCCGCGGTCGAAGGCGACGATGTTGAGCCCGAAGGGTCCGTTGAAGCCTCCCGTGGCCACCAGGGCGGAGGAACCCGTATCTCCCAGCACGATGGTCCTGCTGGTCCTGGATGTCCGGTCGTTCCCCCAGGTGCCGGTGGCGGTCACCGTGGCAGTGTCACCATCGGAGCCGCCGACGGAGACCCATACCTTGCGGAAGGTCTCGGGGTCGGTGCACGTCAGGCTGTCGTCGGTGACGGTGAGCCCGCGGGTCAAGTCCGTGGCCAACACATTTCCTTCCAGGTCGATGAACCGGACCATATCCCCGCCCGAGACCTCGATGGTCAGCTCGGGGCCGGGGGCCATGAGGTAGCCCGTCTGCAGGGTGAGGAGGGCGTAGATCCCCGCCAGCTCAGACTCCTCCTCCCTCCATCCGGTCTGGGGATTGCCGGGCCAACCACCGTCGGGCATCTGCAGGTCCAGGAAGAAGTCGGCGACCTCGGGTCTCCAGTCATGGAGCTTGCCAGAGCCGTCCACCACCCAGTCGTTGGGCGACATCGCCAACGCCCGGGCCTGGCTCCATAGGTAGTAGTACAGGCCCTTGCCGACCATCCTCGGGTTGACCTCCAGGTTGTACTCGTGATCGAGCCATTCCCTGGCGGCCGCCACCTCGGGGTTGTCGGGGCCGTGACCGCTGACGAGGTAGGAGAAGAGGCCAGCGGCGGTCATCGAACCGTAGGATTCGTACATCATCTCTCCCAGGGGCGTCCTGCTGCGGAAGCCGTTGTACACGAAGCCACCGTCATCGTGGCTGGGCAGCGAGGTGTTGTGGGCCCACTCCAACTCGTTCGTGTCGGCCTGGTTCTGGCAATATTGCATGAACGTGGTCGCGTCCGTCCAGACCGTGGCGGGGATCGTGACCTGGTCGGCATAGAGGTCTGCCGCCTGGAGGCCGAGGAGCCCGAACTGGGAGTTGCTCGCGTCCGGGATGCCCGCGTAGTTCGGCCAACCGCCCCGGTACCATTCCTCGGTTATGGGGTAGATGTCGTCATCGTT
>JAUVEQ010000020.1 GCA_030594725.1 Methanobacteriota archaeon | reverse complement strand
GCTCGTAGGAGAAGGTCCCATCGGGGTCCGCATAGGCCGTTCCGACCTCAACAGCGTTCAAGAACACCGTGACCATGGAGCCTGGCTCGGCGGTCCCGGTCACGATCTGGGAAGCGACGTTGGTCAGTTCGGGCAGGAGGTCCAGGACCGGTGCGTCCGGTGGCGTCACGTCCAGCGTGGTCACTTCCAGTACCACTGTGAACGGTGACTCGTTGGGAACCTCGTCGAAGGCCGAGAGGACGAAGAAGTAGGGGGTCTCGCTGACCAACCCATCGACGGTGAAGGTCAGTGTGGTCAATCCCCCGGAGACGAGATCCCATGGACCTTGCCAGTCCCCGCCGGTCTGGTTCATGTACAGGTTGTAGCCCTCCAGGTCCACCTCTGTGTTGGCGGCCCACTCGAGGACGATGGTGTCGCCGGTCACGCTGAAGGCTGCGAGGCCCGTGGGGGCCGCTGGCGCTAGTCCGTCCACGTGGGTCACGATCGCCATGTTGGTCCAGATGGACTCGAGGGGGACCTCGTCCCAGGCTGATACTATGAACTGGTACTCCGTGCCGTGGACCAGGCCGCTGTCGATCTTGAACGTGGTCCCGGTGACGTTCTGAATGAGGGTCCAGTCCCCGGGCTCGTTCCAGTAGAGGGAGTATAGGACGGTGTCGTCCTGGTTCGTGTCCCAAGAGACCTCGATGGCGTCCTCGGCGGGTATGACGACCGCGGCGAGGTTGGCGGGGATCGCGGGTGCCGTGATGTCCGTCATCTCGAACTCAAGGAGTCGCTTTCGGCTCATGTCGATGTAGTCCATCCCATCCGTCCACACGTCGTCCACCGAGGCATAGACCGTCACGTTGTGGTCGTGCTCGAGGGCGTCGTTGTCGTACTCGAACTCCCTGTCGAGGACCGTCACGTGGATGTTCCCTGCGGAGTCCGTGGTCGACATGGCGCCACCGAAGTGGGGGGTCTGGTAGACAGGCACGTCGTCCTGGGTCACCTCGACCTCGGCTCCCTCGTAGGGACCGATGGTCTCGTTCTGCCAGACCTTGACGGTGAGGGCGTTGTGGACCTTCAGGTGCCCGCCATTCGTGGTCTCCACGTCCACCGAGTTGGGTGGGAACACGTCGTTGTAGCTGTCGTGAATGGAGTCGGCTTGGAGCATCCACGCCAGGCCATTGCCGGCCTGGATGTCGCAATCGCTGCTGACGCTTCCCGACGTGGCGAAGAGGCGGATGCCCTGCCAGCCCCGCGTGGATGGATCCACGTTGGAAGAGGTGATGACGCCGTCATTGCTGTCCTCGATGTTGATCCCCATCAGGCTGTTGGTGACGTCGGCGTTGATGCTGTAGCCGGCCGAGTTGAAGAGCCAGATCCCGTCCCCGTCGGTGACGGTGACGTTCGTAAGGGTCGGGTCGGGACAGTACATGAGCATCACGGAGCCCGCGACGGCGTTCGCGAGGGTCACGTCGCTCAGGTCGTAGTAGTATCGGATCGGGTTGCCGCCCACGGTGTTGGTGGCGCCGATGATGTGTCCGTAGTTGATCTTGCTACCCACGAAGGTGAACGTCTGCTCGTCGCCGGACACGAAGGTGTTGCCGGAGAAGGTCCCCTGCCTGCTGCGGTCAAGGAGCACGGTGGACCCGTCGATGTCATTGTTGGAGAAGGTGAAGCCGTTGCAGTTGTACAGGTCGATGGGACCTCCGTTGCCCTCCATGGTATTACCGGAGAAGGTGAAGCCGGTGGCGTTGGTGAACTTCACGTCCTTGGCGTTGTCAATGAGGGTGTTGCCACTGACGGTAACGGTGCCGGCCTGGATGTTCTCGAAGAACAGGGGATAGTAGGTGGAGTTGGTGATGGTGTTGCTCGAGATGACGTTCCGGTCCCCGCCCTGGATGTAGACACCGTACGAGTTGTTGTCCATGGTGCAGCCGGTAATGGTGTTGCCGTTCGACCCGAAGATCGAGATGGCCTCACCGTCATAGACGCCGGTCCCGACATTGTTGTAGAAGTTGCAGTTCCTGATGGTGTTGCCGTAGGAGGTCCAATACTCCCTGTTGCCGATGAAGTGACCCCTGATGGTGATGCCACGGTAGTTCCCATAGAACGAGCAGTCCTGGATGACCGCGTTCTTCGCCCCGAACAGGAAGATGCCCTGTCGGGTGTCGCGGAAGATGCAGTTGGTGACCTTGAGGTTGCTCACGTAACTGTTGTCAGGACCGGGTCCAGAGGTCTGGCGGGTGATGATGCCCGCGGCGTCCCATCCCTCGCTGGTGGAGTTGTCCCAGATCCCGATGAAGGTGGTGTCCTTGATCTCTGGCCAGGAATTGGTGTTCACGATCATCGTCGTCGTCACGATGGCCTGGGGTGAACCGACGATCGTCACCCCCTTGTTGACCACGATGGGCTCGTCGTAGATGCCCGGGCCCAGCTTGATGATGTCACCGTCGCTCGCGATATCCATGGCCTCCTTGATGGTGTCGAAGCCTCCGGCCCCCACTTGCCATACGGCGGGTTCGTTTTCAAATTCTATACTGGGTGCAGAGGCGAACGCGCCCCCCATCATGAACAGGGCGATCACCAGGATTGGCATGAATTGCCGAGAAGAACGTTTCAACATTCCACCTCCTAAGGTCCTTACTGGATTCCTATCGGTTTATATAAATAAATTTCCCTTGAATGGATGGGACCAGCGACCCGGGGGATCGATGGACGGATGGACGGATGGATTGATGGATGGACGGATTGATGGACGGATTGATGGATGGATTGATGGATTGATGGACGGATCGATGGACGGATTGATGGATGGACGGACGGATGGACGGATGGACGGATTGGCGGATGGACGGATTGGCGGATGAACGGATTGGCGGATGAACGGATGGATGGACGGATGGACGGATTGATGGATGGACGGACGGTTGGATGGAAGGGGGCCGGCCAGTGAGCCCTCAGAAGCGGGGGAAGGGACGCTGGCGGCACCTAACCTTAATTAACCTTCAAGGGCATTATCGAGCACCCAGCCTAGGCTGGGTTAGTAGGTGGTTCCATGGCCCGTTGTGCCAAGTGCGGTACTGACAATCCTCCAGGCTCCAACGAGTGCTCCAATTGCGGTGCCCATCTCTTGGGCACAGAAGGGGGCCTGATCGGTGGAGGCTCGGCCCTCGGCGGAGGCGCATTGGAACGCAAGAGGGACCGGGGCAGCAGCTCCCTCTCCGTGGGTCCCACCACGTACGGGGACGGCGTGAGCTTCGTGTCCACGGGCGACGCCATGAAGCAGATCCAGTCCATGTCCCTCGAGGGGATGGACGCTCAGCAGCTGGAGAACATCGCCAACCAGCTGAACCTTCTCATGAACCAGATGGGAGTGGTGGCCGAGTACACCAAGGGTGGGGACATGTCCATCTCCGCCAAGGACCGCCAGGTCGTGGACATGATCGAGCAGAAGGTCAAGGAGGTCGAGGACAAGTCCGGAAATCTCCTCGCCAATCCCGAGGCCTACCTGCGCCTCGGCAACTACTACTACTCCCGGGGCAAGCTGGACCAGGCCCTAGACAACTACGACAAGGCCCTCAAGCTCCAGTCCGACGTGTGGATCACCTGGTACAACAAGGGTTGCGTGCTGCAGGACCTGGAGCGGGACGAGGAGGCCGTTGCCGCATACAAGAGGGCCACGGACCTCAACGACGGCGCGGTCGAGGCATGGTACAACATGGGCGTTGCCAACATGAGAGTGGGCAAGTCCATCCACGCGCTCTCGGCCTTCGACAAGGCCACCAAGCTCCGTCCCGACTACGACAAGGCCTGGGGCAACATGGGCGTGGTGCTCATGGAGCAGGGCCGGTACGAGAACGCCATCGAGGCATTCTCCGAGGTCATCAAGCTCCGGCCCAACGACGTGGACATGTACATCAACATAGGCGCGGCCCACAAGAAGATGGGCAACGTGGACAAGGCCATCGAGGCCTACGACCGCGCCATATCCATCAATCCCACCCGTGACGAGGTGTGGAACAACCGGGCCAACGCCCTCTTCGAGGTCGGTCGCTGGGAGGAGGCTGTCACCAACTACACCAAGCTCATCGAGTTCGGCCCCGAGGACGCCTTCGCGTACTTCCGGAGGGCCCAGGCCCTGCAGGAACTGGAGCGGTGGGCCGAGGCCGCGGGTAGCTACGGCGAGGCGGTCCGGCGGGAACCGGACAACGTCGAGGCCCACTACCAGAGGGGCCTGTGCCTGCAGACCATCCAGGACATGAGGGGCGCGATGGACTCGTTCAGCAGGACCGTGGAGCTGGAGCCCAACAACATGGATGCCGTCTATCGCCTGGGCACCCTCTACGCCGAGTTCGGGGACGATCAGGCGGCGGTGCCCCACCTGGCAAAGGTGGCCGGCCAGACCCCGGGCTACGAGGAGGTGGACCGATACCTCGGCAACTCCTACGCCCGCCTGGGCGATTGGCCCAACGCCCTCAACCACATCGACAGGGCCCTGGGCTCGAAGCCCGACGACATGGAGCTCCTGGAGAACAAGGGCAATGCCCTGTACGAGCTGAAGCGGTACGAGGAATCCATACCGGTCTTCGAGAAGGTGATCGAGCTCAACCCCTCCCGGGGAGCGGTGTACAACTCCCTGGGCAACGCCTACTATTACCTGGAGAGGTTCGAGGAGGCGGCGGACCGCTACGACAGGGCCCTCAGCCTCAACCCCAACCTGGAGCAGGCGTGGCGCAACAAGGGCACCGCCCTGCGCAAGCTGGGCCGCACCGAGGAGGCCGTCGAGTGCTACAACACCATCCTCAAGCTCAACCCCCGGGACGTGGACGTGTGGTTCATGAAGGCCAAGGCCCTGGAGGAGCTGGGCTCCACCAAGGAGTCCATGATGGCCTACAACACGACCCTCCAGCTCAAGCCCGACCACCTGGAGGCCTGGCGCGGCAAGGGGAAGATGCTGTTCA
Source organism: Methanobacteriota archaeon (assembly GCA_030594725.1). Taxonomy (GTDB): domain Archaea; phylum Thermoplasmatota; class DTKX01; order DTKX01. The sequence continues at coordinate 10,468 of JAUVEQ010000020.1, read as the reverse complement.
ACCTCAAGATGTACGACGAGTCCATCGAGTGCTTCGATCGCGTCCTGGACATCGAGCCCGACGACGAGGAGATCTGGTCCCTCAAGGAGGAGGCCCTCACCCACACTGGCCGCCTCGAGGAGGCCCTCGAGGTCTACGAGCGGGCCATCGAGAAGAACCCCAACGACCACGAGGCCTGGCACAACATGGCCAAGGTCCTCCGCAAGCTGGGACGCATACCCGAGTCGCTGGAGGCGTACGACCGGCTGACCGTCATCCGGTACAACGACGTGGAGGTTTGGCTCGAGAAGGCCCGCTTCCTCTCCGACGTCCATCAGTCCGAGGACGCCCTCAAGGCCTACGACCACGTGCTGGAACTCCAGCCCGACAGCCTGGAGGCCCTCCGGGCAAAGGCCTCGGCCCTCGAGTCCCTGGGCATGCCCCAGCAGGCCATCGTGGTCTACAACCGCATACTGGCCCTGGACCCCAGCGACATCGAGGTCTGGGAGAAGAAGGGTCTAGCCCAGTACGACCTGGGCTTCATGGTGGAGGCCCTCGAGGCCTTCGACAAGGTGCTTGCCGTCGAGACCCGGAAGGACCGCATCTGGAACGCCAAGGGCTCGGTCCACTACCAGATGGAGCAGTACGAGGAGGCGGTGGAGGCGTACGACCACGCCCTCGCCATCAATCCCAAGCAGGCGGAGGCGTGGCGCAACAAGGGCATGTGCGCCAAGCAGGTGGACAACAAGGCGGACGCACTGAGGGCCTTCGACCAGTACCTCAAATTGGAGCCACAGGACGCTCCCATCTGGTACGAGCGGGGCGCCATACTGGCGGACCTCAAGAACCTCAAGGCCGCCCTCCAGTCCCTGAACAAGGCCATCGAGCTGGACAGCGAGATGGAGGACGCCTGGTTCATGAAGGGCCAGATAATGGAGCGGGGCGGCATGCGCAACGAGGCCCTGGCCGCCTTCGACAGGGTCATCCTGCTCAACGACGACAACCTGGAGGCCTGGGAGCACAAGGAGCAGATCCTGGAGGCCCTGGGCCGCATCCCCGAGGCGCTGGCGGCCTACGAGAAGCGCATCGAGAAGGACCCGGCGGACGTGAACGCCTGGTTCAAGAGGGGCAGGGCCCTGGCCATGCTGGAGCGCCACGAAGAGGCCCTGGAGAGCTTCGACCGGGCCACCAACATCCTGCCCACCTTCGAGGACGCCTGGTACCACAAGGGCCTCGCCTACCTGACCCTCAAGAGGCCCAAGGACGCCATCGAGGCCTTCGAGCGGGTGCTGGAGCTCAACCCGAAGAACGGGGACGCATGGAAGGAGAAGGGCGACGCGATGTTCGCCGCCTCCAAGTTCCCCGAGGCGGCGGACTGCTACGTAAATGCCATCGACAACGGCAACGCCTCCGAGGGCGTCTGGAGCAACCTGGGCGACGCCCAGCTCGCGATCAAGGACTTCGAGAAGGCCGTGGAGGCCTACGACAGCGCCCTTGCCCTCAACCCGCGCCTGGTGAGCGCATGGCGCGGCAAGGGCGAAGCGCTGCGGGCCCTGGAGCGGGACGAGGAGGCCCTGGTCTGCTACGACCGCCTGCTCAAGTTCGACCCCCAGGACGCGGGCGTCTGGCGCCTGAGGTCCGACGCCCTCAAGAAGGTGGGCCGCAACAAGGAGGCCCTGCGCAGCTACGACCGCCTGCTCCGCCTCGAGCCCAAGAACGCCGCGGCCATGAGGCTCAAGGGAGAGGTGCAGCACGCCCTCAAGCTGTACGAGGAGGCGTTGCACACCTACGAGCGGGTGCTCAAGCTGGACGACACCGACCCGGCCGTCTACGCGGACATGGGCCTCACGCTGGAGGAGTTCGACGAGTACGATGAGGCCATCTACAACTACAGCCGCGCCCTGGACCTGGACCCCACCTTCGAGGTGGCATGGAAGCACAAGCTCTCGCTGCTCCAGGAGCTGGGTCGCATCGAGGAGGCCCTGGATGCCCTGAACCAGGCCATCGAGGCCAACCCCGACGATCAGACGGCCTGGTACAACCGGGGACTGGCCATGGCCGCGATGGACCGTCAGCAGGAGGCCATGGAGAGCTACGACAGGGCCATCCAGCTGGACCCCGATTACCACCAGGCCTGGAGGGACAAGGGCCGTCTCATGTTCGACCTGGGGGACGACACCGAGGCATTGAAGTCCCTCGACAGCGCCCTGGACATCGAGAACAAGGACCCGGACACCCACTTCGCCAAGGGCGAGATCCTGTGCAGGCTCAACCGGAGCAAGCCCGCCCTCAAGTCCTTCAACACCGCCCTCAAACTGGACCCCACCAACGTGGTGGCCTACAACCACCGGGGCTTCGTGCAGCTGGAGATGGGCAACTACGAGGGCGCCTTCGGCAGCTTCGACAAGGCCCTGGAGATCGATCCCGACTCATCCCGCAGCTGGCGGAACAAGGGCAAGGCGCTGTACCGCATGGGCGTGTACAACGAGGCCATCGCCTGCCACAACCAGAGCCTTCGCCTGGACCCGGACTGCACCAGCACCTGGATCCACAAGGGCAAGGCCCTGTACGCCCTGGGCGAGCTCGACCTGGCCATATCGTGCCTGGACCGCGCCCTGCGTCTGGACGAGACCAACAAGGAGGCCTGGTCCCTCCGGGGCTACTCGTCGTACAAGCTGGGTCTCGACGCCGAGGCCATCGTGTGCTTCGACAAGGCCATCGAGCTGGACCCGGGCAACGACGACCTGCTCCTTTCCCGGGGGATGCTCATGAGGTCCATCGGCGACTTGGAGGCCGCCCTCGCCAACTTCGACCAGGCCCTGGAGCTGAATCCCAACAACAGCGAGGCATGGACGGAGAAGGGCGAGGTCCTGGAGGGGCAGGAGAAGGTGGACGACGCCCTGGACTGCTTCGAGCGGGCCATCGACGCAGACCCGAAGAACGAGATCGCCCACAAGGACAAGGGCATGGCCCTGCTCAAGATCGACATGCCCGAGGAGGCCCTGCATTCCTTCGAACAGGCACTGGACGCCAAGCCCGGCTACCAGGACGCCTGGGCCGGAACGGGCAAGGCCCAGTCCTACCTGGGTGACCACTACGAGGCCACGGGCTCCCTGTACCGGGCGCTGCTCAAGGACAACACCCACTCCGAGGCCTGGTTCACCATGGGCTCGATATTCCACGACTTCGGAAAGGTGGAGGAGAGCGTGCGCTGCTACGCCAAGGCCCTGGAGCACGACGAGGGCGCGGCCCTCCCGTGGGTCGACATGGGCACCGCCCTGTACGAGAACGGCCGGAAGGACGACGCCATCATCTGCTACGAGCGGGCCATCGCCATCGACTACAGCGACCAGGAGGCGTGGTACAACAAGGGCACCGTCAGCTTCGAGCTGGGGGACTACGAGACCGCCATCGCCGCCTTCACCAGGGTCACCGTCCTGGACGACAAGCACGAGGAGGGCTGGTTCAACAAGGGCTCGGCCCTCCAGGCCACGGGGGACTACCAGCACGCCCTGCGCTGCTACGACATCACCCTGAACATCAAGCCCCGGCACTACAGGGCCTGGAACAACAAGGGCGCTTCCCTGTACTCCCTGGGCCGCGTGAAGGACGCGGCCTACTGCTACCAGAAGGCCATCAGGATCAAGGGCGACGACCCCGAGGGGTACTACAACCTGGCCAAGACGCTGGAGGCGATGCACATCTACGCCGACGCGGTGCAGAACTACGACCGGGCCGCGGACCTGCTCGAGGACAAGCAGGCCGTCATGGAGGACCGGGACCTGTGCATGCGCAAGCTGGAGGAGAGCATCGACCTGGTTTGAGCCTCGTTGTGCCTGCTCGTCCGGAACATTGACACATAACGGCCAATCCGGGCCCCATCCTTTTAACCTATGTGCGTCGAGAATAACCTTGGTTGGTGGTATGGTGAACATCGGTCAAATACCGGGTCAGGTCCCCGAACCGATCAACGAGAGAGTGCAGGAGAGCGGCTGGATCTTTTTACTCGACGGCTTCTTCAGTCTTATCGACGGCTTCTTTATGCTGCTGGAATTCTTGGTCTCCATCCTCTGAGGTCGCGCCACGCAGGCGAAAGGGCCATAAGGCCTGGCAATCATTGACAGCGGGAACATGGGACTTCTTACGCGGTTTCGGCTCTGGCGACTCGAACGGAAGACGTTGCGACTGACCCTCGGGGCCGTGCCCCTGCCCACCCTCATCCCCGACGCGGAGGAGGGCCTCAAGGAGATCTACTCCATCCAGACGAAGAAGGGATACAAGCTGGTCCGGTTCTGGGAGGTGCTCATCATCGGTGCGGACCGGGACCACTATTCTGTTCAGTTCTTCCCCATCGCTCCCGACCCCAACGAGGCGCTGGCCATCGCCGTCAAGGGCACCCACATCATCAAGTACATGCCGGTGGTCAGCGACATGGCCAAGCTGGACATGATACAGAAGGGGCTGGCAGCCAAGAAGACCTTCGAGCTGACCCTCGATACCGAGCTCGGGATGATGTCCCGGCACGCCCTCGAATCGATCGGGGTGCTTGACAAGGACAAGGCACCGGTGGAGTGAGACATGCAGTACGACCCCGAACGTCTGGTCAAGCCCCTCCCACCGGACCCGGAGGCCTGGAGGCCGATCGAGCTTCCGGGGAGCGACCTTCCCGCAATGGTCAGGTGGGCCGTGGAGGATGACGAGGTGGAGGCCGCCTTCGGCGTCCGTCGCGATGTGTTCGTCAAGGAGCAGGGCTACACCGAGGAGCAGGAGTTCGACGATGCCGAGCCGATGGCGCTCCACGTCCTTGCCCAGCTGGTCCCGGGATGCGCCACCACACCGGGGGCGGCCCGGCACCTTGGGGCTGCCAGGTTGCTCCTGGACAGCACCGAGGAACCTCCCATCGCGTACGTGAGCCGGCTCTCGGTGCTCAAGTTCGCCAGGGGCATGGGCATGGGCCGGGCCATGGTGGAGTTCATCCTGGAGGGGGCCAGGGAGATGGGGTGCCGTAGGGCCCGGGCCGGGGCCCAGATCACCGCACTGGACTTCTGGGAGCGGCTCGGCTTCCATCCCACGGGGGAGGAGTACATGGACTTCCATGTGCCCCACGAGTGGACCGAGAAGGAGCTTTAGGGCCCTCCTGGCAGTCCATCTCCTCCCGAAACCCAAATATAGGAGCCAGCACCTATTGAGCGATAGGTGAGGCTTTGTCTCGGATGGGATACGCGAAGCGCTACCTCCTAGCTGCGACCCTCTTGATGCTGGTGACCTCGACGATGATGCCAGCCTTCTCAGAGGATCCTGCAGGCATCGACCCCCCCGGGGTCATACTGCCAGGCAAGGGGCAGACCGCCACGATGGAACTGGACGTTATCCAGGACTCCGTTGTGCTGTCCTCGACCCTGGACGTGATGGGAGGTCCTACATATGATGAACGCACGGTCCACGCGGGTTCGGACACCACCCTTGGGTTCCACGGGAGCGTGCCCTTCGCCTATCCACAGCCCGACCTCAGCTGGTACCTCGGAGAGCAGCTGGGCGCCGAGGACCTGGACAACGGCACCACCGTCGATGGCGCGACGATCGTGACCACCGCGGCCCAGTACGCCTACCAGCTGTTCCTGCTGGACATCGACCCCTCGGGCCTCTACGAACTCAACGTGACCTGGACGGGGAGCGCCAACGCGACCCGGGACAACAAGACCTTGCCCGGGGCGACCCTTTACGCCTACGGCAATGCCACCGCGGAATGGCTCTTCGTGGCCTCCTACAACGGGGGCCTGGACACCCAGCGGACGCTCCATGGCGGGCCGGGCATGATGCCCGCGCACCTGGTGAACAGGACGCTCACGGGCCAGCTCAAGGTAATCCTTCTCGTCGTGACCAACATAGACACCAATGCCACGCTGGTCACCGATGCCATCAGCATCGGTGTGACCTACGTAAGCTACCCCAAGCCCCAGCTGGACGTGGGTGGCGACGGTCTCATCGAGTGGAGCTTCGGCACCAACGTCTCGATGGGTTCCCTGGGCTACCTGGACGGGTTCGTGGGGGACGTGTACGAGGTCCCCATCACTTTCCCCCCGGGTGGAGGTCATGACACCAGCGCTGAGATACTGCTGCCCGTGGGACTCGTGGGCGTGACCGATGCCAGCGTCGATTACCTGGCCTACCCATCGATCGGCGAGAGGTCGAACAAGGGCAACGACGTCCGCGTCGATCCCCTCGTCGGATCCCTCCCCATGCAGGTCACCGACATCCCTGTCCTATCCCACCAGAAGCGTTCCTCCGTCCTCCTCACCGACGTCACCAAGCACAACGTGACGGACCAGAGGATGGAGGTGTCCGACTACGTTTTGAACCTGGGCATCGGCAACACTCCAACCCCCCAGTCCCTTGCCCAGACCTTCAGCCCGTCCCATGACGGCCCCATCAACGGCATCGACATCTACATCAAGAGCCCTATTGAGACCCCCGGCGACCTCACGCTGAGACTCCTTGAGACGACGGGTGGAGCCCCGACGGGGAACATCCTGCGTGCCAAAACGCTCAACGCCTCCCACATCAACGACCTGAGCTGGAACCACTTCCCCCTCGATCCCGTCTGGCTCCGGGAAGGCGAGATCTACGCCTTCAGCCTCCACGCCCTCAGTGCAAGTGGCTTCCTTAGCAGCTGGATACCCGGTTACAACGTCTCGGGGTCGTACAGCGATGGTCTCATGTACCAGTCCTCGTCCTTGAATGGTTCGGCGGCCTGGATCCCGTCACCCTACGACATATGCTTCAGGACCTACATGGACCTGCCAATAGGGGACACCGGTGCGACCAATCTCGAGGTGATGGGCCAGCTGGGTAACCTGGACGACGACCGGGTGTACTTCAACATCTCCGTCTTCGATTACTACCAAGGCAACTGGACCTTCAACGTGTTCAACCACAACAACTTCTCCGTGACCTTCAACTGGTCCGCATGGACCCAGTACCACCTCTTCGCCGAATCCCCCTCCATCGACGTGGGGGACGACGGGACGGTGGAGTGGACCGGCGAGAACGTGTCCGCCACCGAGACCATCGACATCAGGATGGGGCTCCACAGGGTGTTCGGCGGTACGGGGTGGCCCCTCACCGAGGTCGACGATTACGGGAACGTCTTCTACCGGATCCCATTGAACATCTCGACCACGTCCGAGGGCGACGTGGAGCTGCGCAACCTGGTGGTGCACTACCATGGCATCATCACCACCTCCGACCTCTCCCGGGTGATCAACGAGAAGAAGGATATGGGAACGCCGGACGCCGATGGCATCGTGAAGGTGCCTATCAACATATCCTCCATAACTGGAGGGACCTTCAACGTCACCTCGGTGGACATCCTGTACGACCTGCCACCCCACTCCCTCCACATCGATGACATCGAAATGCCGGAGGACGGCGAGGTGGAGTTGGCCCTGGACACCGTCATCTTCGACGATTTCGACAACAACAATCTCAACTACACCCTGTTCAGGGAGAGCGGGCACGAAAACGTGACGGCCAACCTCTCGGAGACCGACACCATCACCTTCTCCGGCCCCGCGAACTGGTCCGGAAAGGCTGTGTTCCACATCCAGATGTGGGACACGAACAACCTGACCAACAGGACCAACACCTTCAACGTCACCATCCTGGCGGTGAACGATCCACCCGTGCTGTTCGGCCTCGAGGACCAGGTGGTTGTGCTCTTCGACATGCCGAAGGAGCTGCCAGTGCAGCTGCTGGACAACGACAACACCCTGGAGGAGATCACCATCACAACGGACTCCCCCCGGGTATGGTTCGACCGGGACAACGTCACCATCGAGTTCCTGTACCCCAACAACTCCGTCGACGAGGAGGTGGAGGTGGACGTGTTCGACGGCACCGACCACGTGCTGTACTGGATCAACGTGACCGCCATCAAGTCCAACGAGCCACCGGTCATGGCGCTGCCGGAGAGCTTCGAGATATCCCTGGACGCGCAGGGCACCCTGGACCTGCGCAGCAGCGCCACGGACCTGGAGTCGTCGCCGGAGGACCTCGTCTGGTCCATCGTGAGCTTCTCCGAGGGCGTGGTTGTCGCCATCCATGATGGCCACCTGCTGCAGGTGATCCCCGTGGCCACGGTGAAGAGCAACGAGACCGTGGTGCTGACGGTCACCGACCCGGACGACAACACGGTGCAGGGCGAGTTGACCATTAGGATACGGGACGTGGGTCGGCACCCGCCCGTCATACTGCGGGGCGATGACGCCCTTCCCGGGGTCATCAAGGTGGAGAAGGGCGGCGACGTGGTCATCAACCTGGCCCTCCAGAAGTACTGGTACGACCAGGAGGACTACAACCGTCCCGAGGTCATGACCTGGGAGGTCACCAGCCTGAGGCCCAGCCTCTTCACCGCGGAGATCGGGACCGACAACAAGCTGATAATCACCTCCCTGGGCAGGACCGGAGCTGGTTACATGACCCTGGTCCTCAAGGATTCGGAGCAGGGCGTGTCCTCCACCGAGTCGGTCCGGGTGGAGGTCGTGGAACCGGCCTCCGAGACCTCCTCTTGGCTGACCTGGGTGGTCGCCGCCATCGTGGTGATCCTCGTTGTGGGCCTGTTGCTGGTGTTCTCCAGGAAGAGGGGCGAGCCGAGACCCAGGCCCATGCCGATCGAACCATCGGGTGCCGTGGCCGCGGCTCCCGCCCCCGCTGCCGGACCGGATGTCCCCGAAGAATCCACCGGCGAACCCGCACCGCCCGAGGCGGCGATACCAGGCAAGATAGTCCAGGTGCTCGTCATCCACGAGAGCACATCCCTGATGACCCAGATGACGGGGGACGAGGAGTTCGCCCTCTCGGACGAGAAGGAGGACGATCTCATCGAGCAATCCACGATGTTCGCCCAGGAGCGCTTCGAGGGTGCCAACGTGGGGACCATCAAGGCCTTCAAGTTCAACGGGACCGAGGTGCTGGTGGGCAAGGGCATGAACTACTTCCTCGTGGCCCGGTGCACCGGGAACGAGTTCGACGACGTGGCCTCGGAGATGAAGCGCTCGATCATCAACATGGATGTGGGCCTGGGCGACCGGCTCAAGAAGTGGTACCCCGGACAGAAGGTCTCCCCCATGGAGGCTGAGGTCCGGGAACTGCTCTCGGAATGAGGCATCTTGCGATGACCCGAACAGGGTGGGGCCAAGCCAACCATTGGAAAAGGATTATATCCGAAGGCAGCCTAACAAGAGGTCGAGATTGAATGTTGAAGGAACTCTGGGCCAAGAAATGGATGCGATATCTGGTCGCTCCCATCGTGATAATCATCGCGGGCATCCTCCTGATCGCGGTCATAGCCTCGGGCCCATTCACCGAGACGGAGTTCGAGAAACCCATCGAGCCCAGGACCAGGTGGATCCAGGTGTCAGGCGAACCCTTCCAGCTGGAGGGCTACGCCGCCGATGGCCAGACGGTCATTCTCCCCTTCGATTTCTTCGAGGAGACCACCGATGACTACTACGTCTCCAAGTTCACGGTGTACCTCATCTGGCAGGACGATGCGAGGACGGACCCGGACACCTTCAGTTTCATCGTGGTGGACATAGAGGGCGAGCAGAAGGCCGCGGGCAGCAGCTCCTACGGCCAGGCCCAGTCACCGGGCCGGCTGAACAACAGCGAGACCAATCACGTGGTCAACAACCTGGGCTGGTCCATCGAGGTCACCTGCATGGACGCCAAGGACGGCCCCGTCGGCCCGGCGGGCATCATCACGATACCCGACGACGGCAACGAGTTCACCGTCCGGTTCGAGTGGTACCACTACATCGAGCACAATCCTGAATGGCAGTGAACGGGCGCAACCCTTAAGGGCAAGCCCCTCGTTGACCCTTTTCGATGGTTATCATGCAAGAGCTCTCAGACCTCGACCCCAGCATGAGCATGTCGAGGACCGTGGAGGTCCTAACGAAGGCCCTGGACGCCATCCCGTACGAGGATGGTCAGTCCCTGCAGCTCTCCGGTGACCAGGGACAGCTGTTGGACCTGGTGACCGACAAGATAGCCGAGGCCGAGGGCTACTTCGACCGGCCGGTGGACGAACCCGAGATCTACCAGCGGATGGTGGCCATCGGTGGCGCCAGCGGTCGCGACGACCTGGTGGACCGCTTCGGGAAGCGCACGGCACAGATCGAGGCGGCGGAAATGGAGTTCCAGGCCCGCCTCCAGGCCTTCTTCGGCGCCACCAGCCGGGCGATCGTCCTGTTCCAGAAGGCCGTTGAGCTCACCCCCGAGTTCACCGAGGCCGTGGACGGACTGGGCCGGGCGGAGAGGCGCGTAGAGAAGTCCAGGAAGAAGTGTGACTCCCTCAAGGCCAACACCCAGGCCAAGTCGTCCTCCGCCAAGGCCTGGATGGACTACGGTGCAGCCCTGGCGGACCTGGACAGGCTGGAACCGGCCCTGGAAAGCTACTCCAAGGCGGTCGAGCTCGCCCCCACCGATC
>JAUVEQ010000095.1 GCA_030594725.1 Methanobacteriota archaeon | reverse complement strand
GGTCAAGCGATGTGATGTCGAGTTGATCAACTCCACCTTCCTGGCAGTGGGTCCATCGGTGGGAGGGGCCCCCGGGGAGGTGGGGGTCTCACTGACCGATTCCGTTGCCACCATCCAGGGATGTTCCTTCCGCAGGACCCGATCGGGAGTGGGCATGGTCCGGACTACGGCGTCGATCATCGATTGTCGCTTCGTTGATTGCGCTGCGTCTGGCATCTATGGAGAGGATTCGACTATCACGCTTGTCAACACGCGCATCAATAACACACTGGTCGGTGATGCCATCCATCTCGTGACGTCCTCGATGTTGGCGTATTCCTCCGGGATCGCACATGCCGTTAAGGGGATCGTCATGGTCGATTCTGAGGCAAGGCTGTACAACTGTTCAATAGGGGGGGCCACCATGGCGTCGCTCCATGTAGATAGCTCTCTCCTTGACCTTTACAACACAACGCACCAGACCGACAGGGTCCTGGTGCAGGGCGGAGGTGTCGTCAACACCTGGTGGTACCTGTCCGCCAGGGTCCTGTGGCCGGACCGGGCCGAGCTGACCTCTGCGAGGGTCTCGGTCTGGGACATCTACGAGGTGGAGGTCGCCAACGGTACCCCGGATGGTGCTGGCATGGTGCGGGACATGATAATCCTGGCCTCGATCAACGAGGAGGGAACGGTCACCCTCATGGGACACCACACAGCCTTCGCCGACCTCCGAGGCTACACGGTGGATGTCGTGGTCAACCTGACCTCGTCCCAGACGGTCATCTTGGACCTCAAGGACGACGAACCCCCCGTATTCCAGATGGGAGCTCCACAGGAGACCGAGATCTGGACCCGGACGAACACGGTCAGCGTCTTCGGAGTGGCCTTCGACGCAGGCGCCGGAACGGAGACCGTGCGTGTGAAGATCGATTCCGTATTAAGGTCGTGGAAGGTGGAGGGCGATACCTTCTCCTTCAACATCACACTCCCCGAGGGTCGTCACCTGGTCGACCTTGTGGCCACGGACCTGGCAGGTAACGAGGCGGTCCACACCATCATTCTCCACGTGGAGACGAACCCGATCGCCATGTCGCCCCCGGAGCCGGCGGACGGCACCATGACCAGGGAGTCCTCCGTGTTGCTCCACGGACGGCTATCGCGGAACGAGGACGTGACGGTCAGGATCAACAGGGTCCTGGCGGACATCGATGAGAACAGCTACTGGTCCCTCCAGGTCGACCTGCAGGAGGGTGAGAACGGCTTCTCCATACTGGTAGAGGACATCTACGGTCACGAGACCTGGGCGAACATCACCATCTGGGCTGACTGGACACCTCCTGACCTCCGTTTGACCTCGGACCTGGACATCAACACAACCGAGGAATGGGTCGAGGTCGCAGGGTACGTCGATGAGGATGCCAGGGTGTACATCCAGGGAAGTCTCGTGCTGCTGAGGGATGGCAAGTTCTGGATCAAGTACCCCGTCTACGTGGACGAGTCCGCCATCGTCGTGAGGGCGGTGGACGACATAGGCAATGAGATGGAGGTCCAGGTCCTGGTGTATCGCGTGGACGAGTCTGTGGCGCCCGAGGGACCCAATCCCTGGGAGGTCTACATCTTCCTCGTCATCATCCCCATCCTGCTGGTCCTGGTATACGTAGTGATGAGACGCCTTGAGCTGGGGGGTGAGGAGGAATGACGGTCTCCCGGATGGCGGTCCTGTTCCTGGCGTCGGTCACCTTCGCCATGTTGGCCCTGGTCCTCTCGAGCAGCGCCTTGGCGCAGACCGACCCCCCTGCCCTGGGGGATGGCGACTGGACGGTAAGGGACACGACGATGATAAGTGACTGGGGGGTGATCATGTTGAGGGGCGGCCTCAGGGTCACCGACGGGGGTGACCTCACCCTTTCGAACTCGACGTTGCTGTTCGTCAACTCCGAGGCCGGAGAGCATGGCCTGGGCGTGGACAACGGGGGCTCGATCCACATAATCGAGGGCTCGACCGTGGGCTCTTCACGGCCCAACGTGGCCTGGAAATTCGTCGTGGAGGACGGTTGTACCCTGGAGATCCGGGATTCATCCATCGAGGAGTGTGGCAAGCCATCATTCGGGTTCCGCCCCAATTGGAGGGAGCTCGCCCTATACGTAGGCACCGCCGACGCGGTCGTGGAGAACACCTCATTCCTGGGCGGGTTGGCGGGACTCTACTTCGCGGAAGGGGTCATCGCCTCGCCCGTCCGCAACTGCACCTTCGAGAACGCCTACGGCATCGTGTCATGGGGCACCTCGGTGGAGGATTGCACCTTCCACGACCAGACCTTATACGGGGTGGTGTTCCACGGTGGGATAGAGGGCCGGATATCCCGGAGCACCTTCGATGGCGTCTTCTCCACATGTGTCCAGGTAGGCTTCGAGTACTTCGAACCCTACGAGCTGTACACCGCCCAGGTGGTCATCGAGGACTGCACCTTCGTCAGGTCTGTCAGGGCCATCAGGATCCTGACCGGTTCCACCGCCTTCATCTCCGATTGCGACATCGATGGCATGGAGAGGGAGGGGATAGTGGCCTGGGAGGGGGCCATTGTAAACCTCCTTGATGGCAACATCGGAAATTCGACCAATGCCATCCGATGCTCCGATGGGGCTTGGATGGACTGGGACGTCACCGGTCACTCCCGGGTCCTTCGGGGAAATGTGACCCTTGCTGGGAACATAAGTCTCTCCGACGGGGCCATTCTCGACCTTATCGATATCCGTAATCTCACAATGTTGAGCCATGAGGGCGACCCGCTGACCATAGACCTCGGAACGGGTGCGACCCTGAGGATGGACAGAGGTTCCATCGAGATACCACCGGAGACCACATCCCCACATGACTGGGCTGCGGTCGGGCTCCACGGACCATCAGCCTCCGTCGAGCTGAGCCTGGTGTCCGTCCTGAACCTCTCGTTCCCGATCGAACTTCGGGAATTGCTCGCAACCAACACGACCGTTCCCCTCGGGAGGTGGACCCTGGGAAGGACCGAGCTGGTGGACTGCGAACTGTTCGTCGACCCTCTTGTCAACGCTCCCTCGATCACCATAACCTCCAGTTGGGCACATGAGAGGTCCATCATGAGAAGGTGCTCGATGGAGGGGGCGGAGATGGACGGCCCCTGGACGTCACCATGGCTCGTGATAGAGGAGGGATTTGTCCACTCGTACGACTTCCTCCACGATATCGAGGACCTGCTTGACAACGGGGCCATCGAGATGACGTACGGGACCAATGACTCACATCTGGCGATCTTGTGGTCATGGCAGGCCCACGTGCACTGGCAGAACCAGATGCCCATCGGCGATGTCGTCGTCTATGTCCGTAACTCGGTCCAGATGGAATACTGGGGAAGGACGGGCCCTGACGGATACGTCCGTGAGCCCTGGCACTACGTCCTGACGGAGATGGCCTTCGGTGACCAGACATCCGGTGATTACCTGCCCCTCACCTTCGAGGTCAACGTGTCGGGGATCATCTCGCAGGTAGCGGTGGCGGAGGTGGCGTTACCACTCCTGGTGGACATTCCCGTCGTGGACCTGACACCACCCCACCTGGATGTGGACCAGGGGTGGTCCGTCTCCACGAACGTGACCGAGCTCAACCTCACCGGTACGGCAATCGACCTCCAGAGCGGGATGGCCTTCATGGAGTTCGCGAACCTGTCGGGAGAGTACTCGAGGGTGCCGATCGACCCTGACACCGGTAGGTTCCGGGCCCATCTGGATCTCAATTTGGGTTACCAGACCGTGATATTACGGGCCTACGACAACGTGGGCAACCGGGTCGCCAAGCAGGTGCTGGTCCACTACAGCACAGAGGCACCATTCATCTTCATCGACGAGCCCTTGAATGGGTCATTTGTCAACTCCATCATGACCTTCGTGGTGGGCCAGACGGAGCTGAACGCCACGGTCGAGGCCCAGGGCAGGCTCCAGGTGGCCGAGGACGGGTTCTTCCGGATACTGGTGTACCTCTCGGAGGGGCCGAACCTGGTGCAGGTCAACGTCACCAGCCTCGCAGGTAACCACAACAACATCACGATGATCGTCTATCTGGACACCGTGGCTCCGGATCTCGTGGTGACGTATCCGCCCAATTCGCCGTACCCCACGTCTCAGACCGGAGAGCTCATCAGGGGCCTTGCAGAACACGGGGCCGCGGTGTTCATAAACTCGGTATCGATCTCCGTTGAGGAGGGTGGGACCTTTGCCAACGGCGTCTCGCTCCAACAGGGGGCCATGCGCTACATGATCCGGGCCGTGGACCTGGCGGGGAACTCCAATGAGGTGGAGGTCGTCGTCCTCCTGGACTCCGTTCCACCAACGATGGTGGTCCTCGTGGACGGAGAGGATGCGACGAGATACACGGGAGAGGGCATCCTTCGCACGAGTCAGGCATCGATCACGATATCCGTGAGCACCGAGGAGGGCGCATACCTTGAGGTCGACGGGCAGTCCCTCCATCTGGATGGGAGGGAGGGGTCCTTCGTATACAATCTCTCCGAGGGGATGAACGACATCATGGTCTACGTTCAGGACGAGGCGGGCAACTTCCAGGAGTTCGGCCCCATCACGGTCGATGTGGACAGGACACCACCTGCCATCGATCTACCCGCCCCACCCCACACCACCGAGGAGGTGCGGTTGATGCTGAGAGGGCACACCGAGCCCAACGTGACGCTCCTTGTCAATGGTGCGCCGATCCCGGTCGATCGGGAAGGGCTCTTCCAGAAGACCTTCCTGCTCAACGAGGGGACCAATCGCCTGGTCATCGTCGTCGAGGACCGGTATGGCCAGGTCACGACCATGACCTATGACATCACCATGACGCCTCCGGGGCCCGAGCCCCTTACCACCACGCCATCGTCCCTGCCTTACATGCTGGCCATAACCGCGGTCATCATAGTGGTGGAGGCCTTCGTACTGAAGGTATGGTGGAAGCGCAGGCGGGCCCGGGCCGAGTAGAAGATAGAGGAGGAGGACTAACCGCCGCTTATGGGTGGGAACAGGGCCACGTCATCACCATCCTGGAGACCGATGTCACCGGTCCCGATGCCCTTGTTCACCGAGATCACGGTGTCGCGCCGCAGGTCCACAAGACCGGGGTGCCGGCGCATCAGCTCCTCCATCAGTTCCGCTACGGACGTGGCATCCGGCACGTCCAGGACCTCGTCCACAACACCCGTTGCCTCCCTGTGGGCGGCGAAGTAACGGACGGTCACCTTCACTCTATGGGCCTCCTAGAAGAACTTGCGCATCATCAGCATGTCCGAGAGCGAGGCCTTGAACTTGATCTTCTTCGTTGCGTAGGCCCTCATGGGCGACATCTCGCCGTTAATTATGTCCCGGAAGGTGTCCTCGTCGGTGAAGATGAGTATCTCCGCTCCCTCCTTCTTGCCGTCATGGACACCGTCGATGAGGGTGTCCTTCAGGTTGAAGTGGTAGACCCGTCCGTCGTCGAACTCCACCTGGACGGTCCTTCGGAGGCCTTGGAGTTCCCTCCGGAACTTCTCATCGTTCCTCGACTTCATGTTGAAATTCTCAACGGTCTGCTCGAGCAGCTCTCTCACCATGACACGCTTCCTCCTTCTGCTCAGAAGTCATCGAGACGGCGGACCGAGGCACCATGCCTGTCCACCAACCTCTGGGCGGTACGCCATGACTCCCTTGTGTGGGGTGGCAGTACGCCCTTCTCGGTTATCCATTTTTCCAAGAAGGTTATGGTCCTCTCGTCCGCCGGATAACCGGACCCGAAGTCCTCGCCCAGCTCCTCCTTGATGCGGGCCACCGCCTCCTCCCTCCGGGTCTTTGCCAGTACAGAGGCGGCGGATACGACCGGGAAGATGTCGTCCGCCTCGTGCCGGCTGACGACGGTCACGACCGATGCCTCCCCCGGCGTGCCGGCGATCGCCCCTCGGAAGTAACGTTCGAAGGTGGTCTCGGAGGTGTCGGCCGCATCCAGGTACACGGCGACCTTGGCCGTCCCCTCGAGCTGGGCGATCACTCCCAGGGCGGCCGATGCGAAGATGCGACCCTCTATCACGTTGAGGGAGGCCGTGGACCGCAGTGCGTCAACGTCGGACGCCGGCACCTCTATCACCTGACGGGGGTAATTCACGAGGTCCTTGGCAATGCTCTCCCTCCTGGCGGGCTGGAGCTTCTTCGAATCACGGACACCCATCTCCCTGAGGCGCTCCTCGCCCCCGTCCGCTGGTACAGCAATGGCGGCCACCACCAGGGGGCCCATGACGGGACCTCGGCCAGCCTCGTCCACGCCGACGAGGTGGGTGGTGCCCTCGGGAGGGGCGTCACCTGCGGACCTGGGTCTCTCCACCACCATGATAGCCGGAAAGGGCCCTCTAGTAAGATAAGGCTTGTCGGAGGGTTGAGAGCCATGCGGGAACCTTTTTTAGGGAACTTCCCCCTTCTCTCCACATGGCCGAGGGAAAGGTACCGTCACTCCTGCTGGGGGAGGGTTCTCCCAAACCCGCCCAGGTCGCCCCAGGGGTCATCGGTGGACACATATGCGTCATGGGAGGAAACTCCTCGTCCGCAACCGTGGTCGCGGACATAACCAAGTGGGCAGCCAGCTTGGGTGCTGGAACGGTGGTCGTGGACCTTCATGGCCAGCTGTCGGCACTGATGGTCGAGAGGGCGGAACGTGGTGCATTGGGCGATGCGGACCTGCGCCTCCTCACACCGTCATCCCCCGTTGGGATCCCGGTGGCCTTCAAGCCCCTGTCGGGCCTTTCCAACCCGCCCCACACCGAACCCTGGAAACGGTTGAGGGCCTGGTTCCCACAGCTCCTGGCGACCCTGGCCGGGATGGGACATGGAACGCCCGACCACGACAGGGTGGCGACCTACTTTCTGAAGTTGCTCGATGACACCAAGGCCAACAACCCCTCGATCCTCACCGTCCAGGGACTTGTGGGGTCGGTCAGGGAGGCACTTTCCCAGGGCGATCCTCCCCTAACCCCTGAAGTGGCCCAGACCCTGCTAACGGACCTCACTGACCTGGCGGAGGACCTGCGCAATGCTGCCCTGTCCTACGGAGCCCCCGTGGACCTGCGGCGTCTGCTCGAGACGCCTGTCACGTGCTCGGACACCCCTGAGGACCCAGACCGCCACCATATGGACCTGGTGCTCCTCTCCCACATGACCTCTGTGGCCGATCGCAACTCCATTATCACGGCCCTCATGCTCGAGGTCTTCGCATGGTGCCGCCTCCACGGTACCGACTCACGCCTGTTGGTCGTGGTCCCGGAGGTGGAGAGCCCGGCGGCGTTCATCGAGACCCGCCCCTTCGCCCAGAGGTTGATCACCCGGGTGCTCGAAGCCTCCAAGGGCACGGGCCTCCTAGCCGTCCTGGAACCCGCGTCCTTCACCGACCCGCCGGGATTGCCACGGTTCGGTGCTATTCTCTTGGAGAGGGCCAAGTTCGATGAGGAGGAGATACCGATCGAACAGGTCCTCAAGGACCAGGGCATGGAACCCAGCGCCTGGGGACGCCTGTCCATGCTCCAACCCGAGGAGTGGGCCCTGGCGGCGGGGACCGGTTGGGCCAAATGGCACCGGTTCACCCCCGACGCGACCGCCACCCAGGAGCGTGAGCTGGACACCGATGCCCTGAACAGGCTCCTGACGCCGGCTGTCAGGGATTCCTTCAGCCACAAGCCCGAGCCTGAGGAGGAGTGCGCCGAGGGCGAGGAGGAGAAGGAGGCCACGGAGGAGGCAGCTGAGGCCGCCCGTGCTGCCAGGGCCGTGGAGGACGCCGAGGACCTGCTCAGCTACACCACCGAGAGGAAGCCCAAGCGATCCGACAGCCGCATCCATCAGGAGGTCCAGGAGCTCTTGAAGCGGAAGCTGGAGGAGAAGGAGCGGGCCAAGGAGGCCCAGAAGTTCGAGCTCTCCGAGATCGACCTGGTTGAGGGCGAGGAACCGTCCGACCTCGAGGTGGCCGCCCACACCCCCAGACCACTCTCGGAGGGTGTGATCGATGACCACCGCGACCGACCCGCCGAACCCTCGTCCCAGGGGATGCAGCTCCATTCTGACGACCTCCAGGTCGAGCTGGCGCTGCTGGAGGCCAAGGAGGCGGAGGCGGACCGCGATGACAGGGAGGGGCGTGGTCCCGACGTCGTTGTGGATGCTGACGGGAAGGGAACCGGTTGGGAGACGGTGACCCCCGAGATCGCCCTGGGTGCCGAGCTGGAGCTGGACGAGAGGCCCAAGCGGACCGAGGGTGACGAGGAGGAGGAAGAGGAAGAGGAGATCATAGTCGAGCTCGATGAGGAGAGTTGAGCCTCGACAGCGTCATCGAATGATACCGGGGGGAACCGAAATGGAAGACCTTAAGCAACAGGCAGGGGAGCAGGCCGCCGAGCTCGTGACCGATGGAATGAAGGTCGGCCTCGGCACCGGGAGCACGGTCCACTACACGCTGCTGGCCCTCGGGAGGAGGGTGCAGGAGGAGGGATTGGACATCGTGGGCGTCCCCACCTCGGTCCGTACCGAGAGGACGTCCCGGGAGGTCGGTATCCCCCTGGGGGACCTGGACGAGCTGGGACGGCTGGACATCACCATAGACGGCGCTGACGAGGTGGACCCGCATCTCAACCTCATCAAGGGCCTGGGAGGTGCCCTGGTGCGCGAGAAGATCGTCGCCGCCCACACCCGGGAGATGGTGATCATCGTCGACAGCTCGAAGATGGTTGAGGTCCTGGGAACCAGGTCGCCACTGCCCGTGGAGGTGTTCAAGATGGGCCACAAGCGGCTCCATACCGCCCTGGCTGACCTGGGATGCGCTCCGGCCCTGAGGATGGCCGATGACGGTAGCCCCTTCGTCTCGGACAACGGCAATCACATCTACGACTGCCGCTTCGAGAGGATCCCTCGCCCCCATGACCTCGAGATGGAGATCAACAATGTGATAGGGGTTGTAGAGAACGGGCTATTCCTGGACATGGCCACTAGAGTGGTGGTGGCCAGTACTTCTGGCGTTTTCATCAAGAA
>JAUVEQ010000407.1 GCA_030594725.1 Methanobacteriota archaeon | reverse complement strand
CCGTACCCAGAGCCTGACCAAGATCTTCAACAACCAGACGATCGCGGTGAACAATCTCACCATGGACGTCCCAGAGGGCTCTATATTCGGTTTCCTGGGCCCCAACGGCTCGGGGAAGACCACATGCATCAAGCTGATGCTGGGCCTGATCCGGCCATCCGCCGGGACTGTGGACGTGTTCGGCGAGCCCATGGGCATGGACTCGGCGGACCTGCGCCAGCACATCGGCTACCTGCCCACCAACCCCCAGTTCCCCGACAAGATGACGCCCATCTCGTACCTGGACTTCATTGGGCGGACCTTCGGGCTGACCAAGGAGGAGCGGGTCCCACGCATCACGGAGCTCATCCGGGCCGTGGACCTGCTTTCCCTGTCGTCCCAGGAGATCCGCAAGTTCTCCACCGGGGAGACCACGCGGGTGGGCATCGCCGCCTGCCTCATCAACGACCCCCAGTTGCTGATACTGGACGAACCGACCTCCGGGCTTGACCCCATCGGAAGGGCCTCGACGGTGAGGCTGATCACCGAGCTGGGCAAGCAGGAGGACAAGACGGTGTTCGTCTCGTCCCACATCCTTGCCGACATCGACCGGGTCTGCACCCACATAGGTATCATCAACGACGGCAAGCTGGTGTTCACCGGCAAGATCACCGATGTCAAGAAGCTCATCCGCATGAACACCTTCGAGCTGTCGGTCGAGGGCGACACGGCGCCGTTCATCGAGAAATTGAGACAGATCCCCAACATCATCGACGTTGAGAGCCACGACCACCTCATACAGGTGACCATTGACGACCCGGACGACTACTCGAAGGCGCTTGGAACGATATTCCACATCCTCCACGATGAGGACCTGGACCTGATCTCATTCAGCTCCGGTTCCCAGTCGCTGGAGGAGGCGTTCCTGAACCTACTGGAGGAGGAGAAGACCCATGGCTTCCTCAGGGCTATCGGTAGGAGCGCTTGACGACCTCCGGGAGACGCTGGAGCAGAACGTGCTCCTCACCCTGTTCTATCACGAGATCAAGCAGGGCTTCAAGACCTGGCTCTACCGGGGCTGGATCGGATTCACATTCTTCTTCGTGTTCCTCTTCGTCATGATAGACCTGCAGGGAGAGGAGGCCTCCATTTCCATCTTCATGATCCTGGCCTACTTCGTCTTCCTGGGCACGCTGTACTCGGTTGTGATCGGCTCAGCTTCCATAACCGGAGAGGCGGGGGGCATTGCCGACTCGCTGCTGTCCAAGGCGGTGAAGAGGTGGGAGTACATCCTTTCGAAGTTCCTCTCACAGTACTTCCTGGCCCTCTTCGTCTACTTCCTCATGGTCGGGATCACCACGTCCCTGATGTACGGCTTCGACAAGATCCCCGACGACATGGACTGGTCCAACGCGGGCGTCCTGTTCGGCCTTGTAGCACTGGTGCTGGTCCTGTTCAGCTCTGTGGGCGTCCTATTCTCGACCCTGGCCTCGAGGACGGTGTTCGCGTTCCTGATGGGGATAATGGTCTGGTTCGCCCTCATCTTCATGTTCATGATCACCAACTGGGAATCCATCTACTCTCCCATCAGCATCATCGACAACGCAGAGAATATCATCGATGGAACATGGGACGTGGACTGGTGGAGGCTGGTGGGCTTCTACATACTGACCCCGCTGGCCTGCTTCGGCCTCTCGCTGCTGTCCTTCTACCAGCGGGACCTGTGACGGGTCGGACCCTGTCCTTTCCGCCGGGTCGCGATCATCTGAGGAAGGCGAAGTGGGAACCATTGAGCACTATGTGTACCGCGAGCACGACGACCGTCACGTAGGTGATGTAGATATGCAGCTTTCTGTTCGATAGGCCCTTCACCTTCCCTTCGAGGAGGGCGGGACGGACGCCCGTGACGGCGAGGCCCACGATGCACAGCAGCATGACGAGGCCCGTTCCTAGGGCAGCCGGGGGGCTGTAGGGCCCTGCGTACAGCAGGACCCAGTGGACCGTGAAGGTTCCCACCAGGAGGTACGAGATCCAGCAGTGGAGCTTGGCCTTCCTGGGGATCTTGAACCTGGCCAGGTTCCCGCTGGTCGCGATCGACACGATCAGCAGGGTGGCAGAGAGGAAGGCCATGACCTGCCCAGCCCGAAGCAGACCACTTCCGGAACCGTTGTCGTCCTCCTCGATGCGGGGTCCGTACACGAACTCGTCCCCCACCTCGAAGGGAACCTCCTCCTCGCGGGTGAAGTCCGTCTCGTCGTTGGCACCGGAGGCGTGGGCATGGACCGCGGTGCCGGAGATGGTCACCGTCACCCCGTTGGGCCCCTCCAGCACGCCCCTGAGGGAGAAGGTGAAGGTGTGGGATTCGTCCTGCTGCATGTCATCCGGCCCGTAGAGGATCATGGAACCGGAACCGTACTCCACCATGACATCGAGGGTGTAGGAGGCCTGGCGCACCCCCTGGGGATGGCTCACCGTGACCGTGTAATCGCCGTAGCCGCCCTCCTGAAGGTCCCCCGCGTCCAAGTTTATGGACGCGTCGGTCCCGCTCCCCGTCGAGGACCACTGACCGCCCTCGGGCCCCTGGATGGCCAGGTCCAGGTCGTCGCGGAAGCCTCCCGAACCATCGAGGACGAAGCTGGCCGACTGGGAGCCGGGATTTACGGGTATCTGGTAGGTGGCAGAGGCCCGGAACCCCAAGGAGCCCTGCTCCATGAAGGTCATCACGGCCGGTTCGCCCGTCTCCACGACCAATCCCTCGGGGTCCGTCACCGTGAGCATCACCGCGGGGTAGT
>JAUVEQ010000297.1 GCA_030594725.1 Methanobacteriota archaeon | reverse complement strand
GGCTACGTCATCCAGAACTTCGCCCTTGACCCCCTCGACCCCTTCCTGTGCAGGGACGTGGTCATGATGGCCCGGGCGGCCAGGATCGGCACGCTGCGTTTCCCCGACCAGGGGGACTGGGACAAGGTGGACCAGGCCCTGGAGGCCGTGGGCATGACCGCCTTCGCCGGCCGGGCCGTCGGAAAGCTCTCCGGGGGCGAGTTCCAGAAGGTGCTCCTTGCACGGGCCATGGCACAGGAGCCGGACCTGCTGCTCCTGGACGAGCCCTTCGCCAACCTCGACATAGACGCCCGCCGGGAGGCGCTGCGGCTCCTGGACAGGTGGCGGGAGGACCAGGACGTCACCGTCGTGATGGTCTCCCACGACATCTCCAAGGTGCCCCGGTGTTGCGACCGCATCGTCGTGATCGACAAGGGTCGCATCGTGATGGACGGCCCCAGGAACGAGGTGCTGGCCTCGGAGGACCTGAAGCGGCTGTTCGGGTCATGGGGTGATGACGATGAGTGAGCTGGTGTACGGCCTCCTGTTCACCTCGATGATAGCCGTCATCCTTGCGGGCTTCGTGTGCTCCACCGCCGGTGTCTACGTGGTCCGGATGAACCTCACCGCCCTTGGCTTCACCATGTCCCACGCCGCCTTCGCCGGGGCGGCCTTCGCCATCTGGCGGGGCTTCAACCCGACCCTGGGCGCGCTGATCTTCGCCGTCGCGACGGCCCTCATCCTCGGTCCGGTGGCCGAGACGGCCCGACTCAAGGCTGACGTGATGCTGGGCTTCCTCTTCTCGCTGCTCATGGCCATGGGGTTCATGTTCCTGAACTTCGCGCCGGGGGAGGCCGCCAGCAGCGTGGCCCTCAGCATCATCTGGGGGAGCATCTTCACGGTATCGGCGGCCGACGCCATGGCCCTCGCGGTCCTGGCCGTCGTCGTGCTGCTGTTCACGGTGGGGTTCCACAAGGAGATCATGGCCACCCTGTTCAACAGGAAGATGGCGGAGTCCACCGGCGTGCACACCCGGGCCATCTACTACTCGGTGCTGTTCCTCACCGGCCTGGCCGTCGCCTTCTCCCTGGAACTGGTGGGAGGGTTGCTGGTCTTCGCCCTCATCATCAATCCCGCCTCCACGGCCTACCAGTTCTCCAACGACATGAAGCAGATCATATGGATGTCCCCCATCATCGGCATCATCACCAGCATGGTGGGCTTCGCCATATCGTGGGTGACCGACCTGCCCACGGGCTCGACCATCATCATCGTGTCGGCCATCACCCTGGCCGTCGCCATCGCGATCTCACCGAAGCGGAGGCGCGGGGGGCTCAAGGGGGCCATCCCCCATGGCGCCGTCCAGTGAGGGTCAGGCAGCTCCGCCGGCCTTGCCCTTGATCCTGAGAAGCCCTATCTGGCTGCTGGTCCCGATCCTGATGGGAGGTCCCCACGTCCCGATGCCGCTGGAGACGAACAGGTGGGTGCTGCCCAGGTCGTACAGGCCCCTGAACTTCCTCCATACCATCCGGGCGATGAAGGGGAAGGGGAAGAACTGGCCCGCATGGGTGTGGCCGGCGAGCATCAGGTCGACGCCCCGCTCCTTGACCACGTCCAGCTCCCTGGGGACATGGTACATCAGTATGGTGAACTTGGAACCGTCGGGGTCGATCCGGTCCATGGTCTCGGCCACCTCGTTCCTCTCCCCCCAGTAGTCCACGCCAACGATCTGGATGTCCCGCTCGGTCACCATGCGGTTCATCAGCCGCTGGACCTTCGTCTCATCGAGGGAGCCGAGTACCTGGTCGATGCCCGCGTAGTGCTCGTGGTTCCCCGTGACGAAGTAGACGGGTGCCTTGAGGTCGTCCAGGGGCTTCCAGGTCTCGTAACTGTACTCGTGGGCGCCGTCGGCGAGGTCGCCGGTGATGAGGACGAGGTCGGGGTCCAGGGTGTTGGTCCTGTCCAC
Source organism: Methanobacteriota archaeon (assembly GCA_030594725.1). Taxonomy (GTDB): domain Archaea; phylum Thermoplasmatota; class DTKX01; order DTKX01. Next base: position 2,149 of record JAUVEQ010000297.1, on the reverse strand, counting down.
CACCTTCTGGAGGAACGCGGTCGTGTAGACCGAGCCGATGTGGATGTCGGAGAGGTGGGCGACGCGCACCTCGCCCTCGATCTTGTCCGTGGTGATGACGTGTTCCTTCGTGCGGAGGAACCGGGCGTTCATCATACCGTAGATCATGGCGCCCAGGGCTATCGCGATGACCGTGGGGGCGACGATCGACCTGTCCACGTCCACGAACTGCCTCACCACGTCCCAGCCGATCAGGGTGAACATGAACATGAACAGCAGTCCGAGCCAGAACGTCGAGCCCACGTGGAACGCCGCCGTGGCTCGGCTCGCGTGCATCATGCCCAGGCCCATGGCGACTAGCCAGAGGACGGAGGAGACGATTATGAAGATCCAGAACCAGCCGTCGGTCTGGATGTCCAGGAGGTAGAACAGGTGCGAGAAGACGTAGTAGTGGATGAGGAGGGAGAAGGTCTCGAATAATACAAGGAAAGCAAGGACACGTCTGCCCTGGAAGAATCTACCCCTCTCGCCGCTCATGACGTGTCGCGGGACCGACTTACGGCAGATAAGGTTTTCTACATCCAATGGGGGGTGGCGGTCCTCAGCCCTCCGTCATCTCCCTGAGCATCCGGGAGACGGCCTCCATGTCCAGGTCCTCCAGGTGACGGAACCTCACGCAGTTCTTCCCCAGTTCGACCTTCCCGAGCTCGTCGGCGTAGGCCCGCATCACGTAGGTGTCGGGCACGTACAGGCTCACGTGCTGCTTCCGGGAGGCGAAGGCGTACAGCTCGTCCCCCCTCCGGTACGTGGGCATGCCGTAGTCCATCGACTCGTACAGGTCCGGGATGTTCTCGATGAGCACCTGGCGGAGCCTCTTGGCGGCCTCCTTCCGCTCACCCTCGAGCTCATCGATGTACTCGTCGACCGTAGTGGCGTCGGACTGCATCCGGGACCCTCCGGTTGGTTTGGAAGAAGTGTGCGAAGATGGTGCAGGGGAAGGGATTTGAACCCTCGAACCACTAAGAGACAGGACCCTGAATCCTGCGCCGTTGACCATGCTTGGCTACCCCTGCACAGGGGCTTTCTGGAATAGAACGGCTCCTAGATATCCTTTTGGGCGATGGCAAGGGTTATGAATCGAGACTGCCATGGGCACCCCGATGCCGAAGGAGAGCAAGGGGGTGGACCCCCGGAACACCCTCAACGAGATGACGGGAGAGCAGTGGCTGTTCTTCACCCGCAGCGTGAAACAGACGTCCTACCCCCACGAGCTCTCCCACGACCTGCGCAAGGCCCACGGGGCGAACAAACCGCCCCAGCTCATGCGCCAGCTGATCGAGTTCTTCACCAAGCCGGGGGAACGGGTCCTGGACCCCTTCGCGGGGGTGGGTGGAACGCTTCTGGGCGCGACCCTGGCCGGCAGGAAGGCCACGGGCATCGAGCTCAACCCGGAATGGTTCTCGGTCTACAGCGAGGTGTGCGCCCGGGAGGGCCTTGAGGTGGAGGAGACTATCCAGGGGGACGCCCTGGAGGTCCTCGGTGGCCTGGAAGGCCCCTACGACATGGTGGCCACGGACCCGCCCTACAACCTCAACCTGGTGCGGACGATGTGTGACGGAAAGTACGAGAACGCCAACCGTCGCACCGACTACACCTCGTTCTCCGAGGACCCCAAGGACCTTTCCAACCTGGAGACCTACGAGGACTACCTGGACGCCATGGAGGCCATCATGGCAGAGTGCCGTCGCGTCCTGCGGGACAAGCGCTACCTCATCATCATCGTCCGGGACGCCTACCAGAAGGGCCACTACATCATGACCCACGCGGACCTGGCCAAGCGTGGCGAGAGTGCGGGGCTGGTCCTGAAGGGCGAGACCATCTGGTACCAGGCTGGCACCCGGCTGCGTCCCTACGGCTACCCCTACGCCTACGTGCCCAACATAGCCCACCAGCACATACTTGTGTTCCGGAAAGAGGAGTGATGTGCGGGGTCTGGACCTCTTCTCCCCTCATTGCCAACCACCGGCGTGCAGCGAAAGGTCTCCACCCAAATCGAAAGATAATTAAAGATAGGGTCTCATAATAAAATCTGTCTAAAGGGGGTTGTCTTTATGACATCGTTAGACAGGCAAAGGATAGCTCGGACGGTAATCGTTCTTGTCGTCACAAC
>JAUVEQ010000067.1 GCA_030594725.1 Methanobacteriota archaeon | reverse complement strand
GCATACCCTACAGCCATCTCGATGATAGGTGGGATATGGGGCCCGATAGTAGGGGTGCTGTTCTTCGTCATGCTGTTCACATTGGGCATCGATTCCGCCTTCGCCACCATCGAGGCCATCGTCATGGCCTTCAAGGATGCGGGCTACAAGTACGGCACGATGGCGCTCTACGTGGTCGCAGGCGCCTTCATATTCTCCATCTTCTTCGCTACAGGAGGAGGCTACCACTGGATCTGGATCGTCGACCACTTCGTCAACGAGATCGGCCTGGTGACGGTGGGCATCCTGGAATGCTACATCGTGGGGCATCTGTACAGCACCCCGAAGTTCATCGATGCCGTGAACAGGACATCGGAATTCCCCATCAACAGATGGTGGGTGATCTCCGTCAAGTACGTCACCCCCGTCCTGCTGACCATCATCCTGGTGGCGAAGATAGTACTGACGGCCTTACAAGGCTACCCCGAGGGTGAGAGCTACGCCGGGTGGGCCCTGTTCCTGGGCGGAATATTCCCGGTGGCCCTGGTCATCTTCCTTTCCTATTACATGTCCAGGAGGTTGGGACCACGGGACTGAGCTTCGGTGCCTGGGCCATGATGACGATATGCTCCGTCATCCTCTACGGAGGGTTGCTGTACTATGTCGCCATAGCCCAGAAATGGGACCTGGCCCAGTGGTTCCACAGGTTCAAGCTCACCTTCGTTGTGACCATCTGGCAGAAGGGGCCCGAGGGCAGGCTCATGGTCGTTGCTGGAACCATCGCCCTTCTCATCATCATCGAGGCCCTCATCGTGGGCATCGGTGGCGCCCCGGGCCCTCCAGAGCCTCCGCCCCCGGGTGAGTGGGTCCCGAGGACCGGCTCCACCACCTTCTCGGATCACACCAACGAGGGGCAGACATCGACCTTGGACCCTGCTCTTGACGATCTCAACGTGGTGGCAGCGAACGTCACCCTGACGTGGACAGATAACGACGTGGCGGAACCGGGGCCAGGCGTGACACCGCTGTCTCCCAAGAACCAACCGGACACCTTCAGGATGTTCGTGTTCCTTCCCGACGGTACCCAGTTGTCCGATGTGGCCGCGAACGATCCGACCTCCCGCGTCGGGGAGATCAGGATCACGGTTCCTGTGCAGACGGACGGGAACCTCACCGGATGGTCCATCCATGTCGATTGCGAGGAGGCCGGGGACGTGGTGGGTCCCTTCGGTCGCGTGTGGGCCACTGACGACGGTAACGCCTGGGACCTGGAGATCGAGTACACGTACCTCGAGTGGGTCGTGCCCGAGGCGTGATCCGCCCCGGGGACCTGACCTAGTCGATCACGCCCTCCTCGACGACCGAGAACACTGCTTCGCCCTCGGGCAGGTTCGGGGAGTCTATCAGCCGGGCGATGCGCTTCTGGCCCTTGGACTTCCGCAGGTAGATACGGAAGGTGGCCGCGTGACCGACGATATGTCCGCCGATGGGGCGCGTGGGGTCACCGAAGAAGGCATCTGGTTTGGACATCACCTGGTTGGTGACGATGACCATGGCATTGAACAGGTCCGAGAATCGCATAAGGTCGTGCATGTGCTTGTTGAGCTTCTGTTGCCGATCCGCCAGGGCGCCCCGGCCCACGTACTCGGCCCTGAAGTGGGCCGTGAGCGAGTCGACGATTAGACATCTCACACCGTGCTCCTTCGCGACCTCCTGGGCCTTCTCGGCCAGGAGCATCTGGTGGTGGGAGTTGAATGCCCTGGCCACCCGGATCTTGGAGAGTATCTCTGTCGGATCGAGGCCCTGGCCCTCGGACATCTGGATGATCCGCTCGGGCCGGAAGGTGTTCTCGGTGTCGATGAATATAACATTAGAGTCCAGGCCCCCGTCCTCCACTGGCCTCGTGACGTTCACGGCAATCTGGTGACCGATCTGGGTCTTGCCAGAACCGAACTCGCCGAAGAGCTCCGTGATGGCCTGGGTCTCGAAACCCCCGCCCATGAGCTCGTCCAGGGCCTCGGAGCCGGTGGTGACCTTGCCCACGAGCTTCCGTTTCTCCATGATAACGTCACCCGTCTCGAAGCCGCCGATGTCGGCCTGCTTTCTGGCAGCGGCGATTATCTTCACGGCGCTGTTCACCCCGATGTCAGCCATCTCGGCCAGCATCTGCGGCGATGACACTGCAATGCTCATGAGGTCGGTGAAGCCGGCCTCGATCAATTTCTCCGCGGTCGCGGGACCTACGCCAGGTAGCTGCTCGATGGCGTCAATGTCTTCCATGGGTTCCCACCCGCGTTTGGAACGGGACCTTGTGCTTATAAGCTTGTGCCCGGGGGGTGTGTGAAGGTGCGGACCGTGTCCTTCGCTTCGAACCCTGTCTCAAAGGGTTTATTAGGACCATCTTGCCTTTGTGCCACATTGGCCAGGAGGGTTAATATGGCAAAAGGCAACCCAAGACGCACTCTCATCCTGATGGTCACTGCGATGATGCTCATCCCTGGCCTAACGATGGCCCTGCCAGGGGATGGCGACATCGCCAATGGGGACCCTCCGGGGCCCGTGGGCGCCGCTACCCGCGGTGATGGCGATGGGATGGAGCCGACCTCGGTCACCCTGGACCGTTACGAGGACCGCTTCAACGCCATCCTACCGTGGCCCACCAACCGCACATTCTACGGCATCCAGTGGCGCCCGGGAGGGGACTATGCCCTGGCCGTGGGCAGCGGTGGTTCGCTGTACAAGGTCATGGGGGACCAGATCACGAGGATCGAGACCGCGACCTCGGAATCCCTTTACGACGTGGCTTGGAAGTCCGATGGGTCCGAGGCGATCATCGTCGGTAACCACTCGGCCCTGTTCACCTGGGACGCGGTGGCCGAGGACCTTACCCAGCGGGAGCTGACCTTCGACCAGCGGTTCCTTGGTGCGACGTGGGACCCCACCGACACGTACGCCATGATAGTTGGCAACGCAGGCTTCGTGGGGCGCTGGAACGGGACCGACGTGACATCCATCCCCACCGCGTTCGTCGATTTCCTCTATCGCATCGTCTGGCGACCGGGAGGGGACTACGCCCTCGCCGTGGGCGACCTCGGTCTGCTGGTCAAGGTGAACACCACCGACATCATGAACTCGACACGCCTGAACTTCGACTGGGGCCTTTGGAGGCTCGACTGGGCCGCCAGCGGCGACTACGCCCTCATATCCGGCATGAACTACGCCTTCATCACCCCGAAGGCACTGGTGGTTAGGTACAACGCCACGGCCACCTTCGACCAGATCCCCGTTCCCGGTGACCCCATTTCGGGACTGCGGGGCGTGGACTTCGACTTCACGGGCGAGAAGGCCATCATCGTGGGGGAGAACTCCACGGTGCTGCAGTGGGACGGAGGCGCGCTGACGTCGGTGGTCACCCCGGAGGACCGGACGATGCGGGGTTGCGCCTGGGAACCCGCGACGGCCGCTCCCGAGAGGAGCTTCCTGGTCGTGGGCAATCGAGGCCTGGTCTGGAGGAACGACCAGGGCAGTTGGGTCAACATCTCCTACGATCCTCGCATGTACAACTACGCCATCGCCTGGCGCCCCCAGGGCGACTACGGCCTGGTGGTGGGCGAGGTTGGCTTCATGGCCAAGGTCTCTCCCTCGGGCGGCAGCGACATCGACAGCGGCGTCACAAGTGACCTTTTCGACGTGGACTGGTCATCCGACGGGACGTACGCCCTCGCCTGTGGGGACAGGGGGACCGTTCTCAGGTACAACCACGGCGACTCCCAGGCGACCACCATCCGCACGGGTATCCTTGACCTCCATGGCATATCGATCAAGCCCGGTTCGAACGAGGCCCTCGCGGTGGGTGACCAGGGTCATGTCTGGCACTATTCCAGCGGCATTTGGACGGACAAGCCGGCCGTTGGTCCCCAGCGGAACCTGCGGGACGTGGCCTGGAGGCCCGACGGCGAGTTCGCGATAATCGTGGGCGTGTCGGGAGCGGTCCTCAACTTCACCGGGACCGGCCTTGCCACCAGCTTCACCCCCCAACCCCCCACCTACGCTCCCTTCTTCTCGGTGGCCTGGAACAAGGACGGGACCCAGGCCATGACCGTGGGCGGTCAGGACCTCTCGTCCAATCTGGACACCATCTGGGTGTACGACAACATCGAATGGCAACAGGTCGACAGCAGCGAGGACGTGCCCTTCTACGGTTGCGCCTTCACCGCCGACGGCCAGGTCGGGGTCGCCTTCGGCGCGCCTGACGTGATAGTCAAGTTCTCGACGACGGTGGGAGAGGGCATCAGGTCGACCTTCCGAAGTCCCTACACCTGGATATCGCGAGGTTGCATGCACCCCACCGGCCGGGCGGTCTACTTCGCCGGGTCGAACGGGTACGCCTACCGGATGGACGTGGGCGATTTCCCCAACAACCCGCCATTGGTGGTCATCGCCAGCCCCGGGACCGGTTCCACCCACGACCTGGGTGAGCTGGTGGAGCTCTCTGCCAACGGCAGCTGGGACGCTGACGGGGACGATCTGACGTATACCTGGATCTCCAACGTGAGCGGCCACCTGGCCAGCGGCAGGGTGGCCCACGTCGCCATCGACGACGTGGGATGGCATCATATCGATCTTTACGTTGACGACGGCAAGGGGCACAACGAGACCGATTTCGTGATCATCAGGATCGTGGTGCCCAACTACCCGCCCGTGGCCGTCATCAGCTCCCCCGCCGAGGGGTCCATCTTCACCAACGAGGATGTCATCGTTTTCGATGCCAACGGCAGCTACGACCCCAACGATGATACCATCACCTACCAGTGGGTGTCGGACGTCTCAGGCGACCTGGGCTACGAGGAGCGCATCGAGTCGGTGCTACGCGTCGGCGAGCACAAGGTGATCCTGTGGGTGGAGGACGAGGAGGGTCTGCGGTCCTCTGAGAGTGTGAACATCACCGTGGTCCAGGCCAACCGTCCGCCCATAGTGTACATCACCTCACCAGCGGAGGGTGATCGCTTCGACCCCGATGAGAGCATCGAGCTGAACGCCAGCTACTCCTTCGACCCCGATGGCGACCCGCTGACCTTCTCCTGGACCGACGACGTGAGCGGCGACCTTGGATCTGGTGCCATCCTCTGGGTGACCCTGTCGGTCGGGCATCACATGATCACTGTGACCGTCGACGACGGTGAGTACGCGGTTTCCTCTGTCGTGAACATCACGGTGGAGGAACCTCCGAACCTGCCTCCCGAGATCACCTTGACCAGCCCCGCCTCGAACAGCACCGTCAAGGGTATCGTGACGGTGACCGGGCTGGCATCCGATCCCGAGGGGGAACCCGTCACCGTGATGTACGCCATTCGTACGCGAGACGAATGGTTTAATGCCACGATGGAAGGGAGCACCTGGAGCTTCACCTGGGATACCACTGCCGAACTCAATGGCCAATACTCCGTCTTCGTCAAGGCGGACGACGGGGTCAATACCAATGAGATATGGGCCCAGTACTTCGTGGACAACGCCCCCGTGGAGAACACACCTCCAACTGTGGACATGGTAAGCCCGGACGAGGGCACGGTGGAAGGCATGGTCCGTCTGGAGGGTCTTGCCTTCGATGCTGACGGCGATACCATCGAGCGGGTGGAGGTGCGGTTCGACTCCGGGCTGTGGCAGTTGGCCACCGGTGGCAATGCCTGGTACTACGAGTGGGACTCCGCGAAGACCCCCAACGGGCCGGTCGTGGTGTCGGTACGGGCCTACGACGGCCAGGACTACTCCGATATACAGCAGTACGACTTTCGGGTGAACAACCCAGATACCGAGCCCGCCCCGGGGACCAGCCTCTTTGTATGGGTCCTGGCGTTCATGGCGATCGTGATCGTCGGCGTGGTGATCTGGGCCTGGTCCAGACATCGATAGGCCGATGATGCTCGGGTTCAGAGGACCTCGTCGGTCGAGCCGTCGATGATGGGCATCTTGCACTTGGGACAGATGGTGGGCCGGTGCTTCGACATGGACCGGGTGGCGTTGGCCTTCCTGATGCAGTCGTCGCACACGAACTGGCCGCAGTCGAAGTGGCGTATGGTTGGAGGATTGTCATGGCACACCGCGCAGACAAGGGGTGCCGACTTCGCCTCCGCCCTGGGCTCGGCCATGGGCTTGGCCTTCCCGGAGGGCATTGTGTGGGAGATGGTATCGTCCATGGCCTGGGTGGTCTTGGAGGTCTTGGCCTTCGAGGGGGGCCTGGGCTGCCGTAGGCTCTCGATGGCCACCTCCTGCTTCTCCGTGTCCATATCGCCGCCCAGGTGGTCCAGGACCGCCTTCACCTTCTTCGCGGTGAGGATGCCGGCGCCCAGCTCCCAGGAGATGTCCGCCACCGTCCGCTTGTCGGGAGGCAGCTCCAGGGCGGCCCGCACCAGCTTCTCCAACTCCTTGGGCAGAGGAGCCGGGGCAAGCACCTTCAGCTTGTCCACCTTGGAGAGGTAGGAGAGGATGCGCTTGGCCCTCGGGATCGAGGTGTCGGGGAAGTTGAATATCAGCTCGGCCAGGCTCACGGATATCTCGTTCGTGTGGGGCTTGTGGCGAAGGCAGTGCTTGATCACGTGGGCCGTGGCCTTCTCCAGACCTGCCAGGTCCTGGGGCGAGAGGTCCTCCAGGCGCACATCCTCCTTGGTCCGGAGGTACTCGAAGGTCTCGTCGATGGACTCGAAGGGGACCTGACACTCCCGGAAGACCTCCTCCTTGGAGGGGACCCGTCTGTGGCGGTACTCGAAGTTGAGTATCTGCCTGGCATATTTCTCCACGTTCTGGTGCTTGATGAAGTCCAGGGCCTCGGCCTTCTTCTCTATGGCGGCGTGGTACTCCGGATCGATCTCCAGGGCGGTGTTGAAGGCGTCCAGGGCCTCGTCGTACTGCTTGAGCTGGAAGTACGCGACCGCCTTGTTGTACCAGGCCACCTTGTCCAGGGGCTCGATCTCCAGGGCCTTGATGTAGCTGCGTATGGCCTCGTCGTAGCGGCTCAGGTGGTCCAGGGCGATACCCCTGTTGTTCCACACCGCCGGGTCCCTGGGATTGAGGGCCACGGCCTTGTCGAAGGCCTCCACCGCGTCCTCGTACTTGCCGGACCTGGTGAGCACGAGGCCCATGTTGTGCCATGCGGCCTTGTCGTCCGGGTCCAGGTCGGTTGCGTGGACCAGGGATTCGATGGCCTTGTCGAAGCGCTTCACCCTGTCGTAGCAGATACCCATGTTGAACCATGCCGACTTGTCCTCGGGGTCCAGTTCGACGGCCTTCCTGTAGGACTCGATGGCGTCCTCCATGCGGTTCATCCGGGCCAGCACGGTACCCTTGTTGTTTCGTATCGCGGGGTCCTCCGGGTCCAGCCCGATGCCCCTGTCGAAGGAGTCCAGCGACTCCCGGAGCTTGCCCATCTTGGACAGGGCAAGGCCCCGGTTGTTCCAGGTGCCCGCGTCCCGGGGGTCCCGCTCCAGGGCCTGGTCGAAGGCGCCCACGGCCTCCACGTACTTGTCCAGGTGGGTGTACGTGACGCCCAGGTTGCGCATGGCGTCCACGTCCTCGGACTCCAGCTCGATGGCCCGGGTGTAGGCCTCGGCAGCGTCCTCGTACCGGCCCAGGGAGGCCAGTACAACGCCCCTGTTGTTGTGGGCGGCCGCGTCATCGGGATCGACCCGGACGATCTCCTCGAAGCATCGCAGGGCCTCCTCGTTGCGGCCCTTGTCCCGAAGGAGCACGCCCTTGTCGGTCCATGCCTCCTTGTGCTCGGGGTCGAGGGTCAGGATCTGGTCGGACACGCTCATCAGGTCCTCCCTCTGGTCCAGGGCCTTGAGGGTGGCGGCCACCATCTCGTGGATGGCCACCTCGTTCTCCTTGAGGTCCGCGGCCCGCTGGTACGAGCGCAGTGCCTGGGGCAGGTGTCCCTGGGCGGTGTACGCCGCTCCCTGGTCCACCAGCGTCTGCACGTCCCGCGGGTCCAGGTCGAGGACCTGGTCGCACACCTTGACGACCTCGGCGTGCTTCTCCTGGTGCATCAGGCACTCCTTGCGCAACCTCAGCACCTTCACATCCCTGGGCCGGTCCTTGAGGACCCGTTGGAGCTCCTGATCCGCCAGGGAGTGCTTGTTGAGGGCCATCATGGTCTTGCCGGCCAGGAGGTGGACCTCGGGGTCGTCCGGGGCAAGCTCGATGGCCCGCTCCAGCACCTTGAGGGCCTCTGCGTGCTCGCCCAGGTCCGCCAGCGTCCTTCCGAGCAGGGCGAGGACCTCGGCGTCCACCCCGCCTATCTCCAGCGCGTGGCTGAAGGACCTCTTGGCCAGCTCTGGTTGCTCCAGGCGCAGGTGCACCCTGCCCTTGTCCATCCACAGGCGCTGGTCGTCCCCGTGGGTCTCCACCAGGTCTTCCAGCACCTCGAGGGCCTCTTGGTTGTGACCCGCATCCATAAGGACCTGGTAAAGGAGCACCTTGGCCTCGGTATGGCCCTTGTCCCATCGGATCGATGCCCGCAGGGATGCGGCAGCCGCGTCCGGTTCCCCCATGACGTGGAGGGAGCGGGCCTTGCGCATGTAGGCCTCCTTGTTCCTCTCGTCGGTCTTGATCACCGCATCGGATGCCTTCACGGTCTCCGGGTATCGCTCCAGGCGCTCGAGGGCCTCGGCACGCAGCTCAAGCGCCCGCAGGTGGCCCTGCTCGACCGCCAGCAGGTCGTCGGCGGAGGCGAGCACTCCGTCCCAGTCCTGGGATGCGGCCACCATCTCCAATCGCTTGGCCATGGTGACGGGGTCGTCATGGCGCAGGGCCAGGGCGTAGTCGTACGCCTCGATGGCGTCCTCGGGCCGGTCCAGGCGGCCCAGGGCGTCCGCGAGCACCAACCAGGCCTCCCTTCGTTCCGGGTCCAGCTCCACAACACGTCTGGCGCACCGGGCCAGGTTGGCGTCGTCGTCCAGGTGCTTGAGGACCTCCACGATGCTGACCCATCCGTCCAGATCGTTCACGTCCAGCCTGAGGACCTCCTCCAGGGCCTCCAGTGCGCCGGCGTGGTTCCCGGCAGCCGACAGGGCCTCGGCCTTGCCCTTGTAGACGAGGGGGTCGTCCGGGTCTAGGGTCGTCGCCCGTTCAAGCAGCTCGGAGGCCTGGTCGTGTAGACCCACCTCCGCCTTCACCATCGCGGCGGAGACCAGCACGTCCTTGGTGGCATCCTCCCCCAGGGCCTCCAATGCAATATCGTAGGCCCTGTCCGACTCGTCGGACCGCTCGAGCCCCTGAAGGGCCTGTGCACGACCGAGGAGCAGGCCGGGTTCCTCGGGGTCGAGGTCCAGGGCGGTGTCGAAGGTGTTGAGGGCCTGCATGTAGAACTCCATGCGCATCTGGGCACGACCCAGCCGGCGCATGACGAGGGGGGCCGGTGCCGCGCCTCCAGCCGCGAGGGCGCCCTCGAGGGCCTCCACCTGGGCCCGGTCGTCGGCCTGGTCGGAGGCCAGGTCCGCCTTGAGCAGCCACAGGTCCCGGTCGTTGGGGGACAGGTCAAGGGCCAGGGCGAGGGCCTCCTCGGCCTCTTCGGTCTCGGACCGGTCCCTATGGAGCTCTGCCTTCGTACGCTGAAGTTCGGTGTCTGGACCGGTCATGTCGATGAGGGAATCAAGGTATTCCAGGTTACGGGGTTCGTCGCTCACCAGGTTGCGCAGGTCATTCTCTGCGTCCTCGGTCCTGTCCATTCCCTTCAGGGCACTTACCCTGTTGTAGCGTGTGATCGAGTGTGACGGGCTGAGTCCCAGGGCCCTGTCGAACAGGTCGATGGCGCCCTCGTTCGCGCCGTGCTCCAGCAGGAAGACGCCCTTGGCGTTCAGGGCGTCGAAGTTCTCCTCGTCCAGGGACAGGGCCTTGTCGTAGGCCTT
>JAUVEQ010000012.1 GCA_030594725.1 Methanobacteriota archaeon | reverse complement strand
ATAGTAAAATTCATGATTATCTTGCTCTTCCCCACCCTTGTGTCGTTTTGGATATTGTTCTATATTATGATTATCTGAAAATTCTATATAAGGAATGTCATCGGAAAGGACCCCGACAGGGCTCCCGACTACGGACCTGACCACATACATCCGACGGCGGGAGCCGTCGCCGTCGGAGCCCGCATGCCCCTCATCGCGTACAACGTGAACCTCGGCACCGACGACGTGGAGATCGCCAAGACCATCGCCAAGTCCGTGCGCCACCTCTCCGGCGGTTACCGGTACGTCAAGGCCATGGGATTCAAGATCAAGGAGAGGGGCATCGTGCAGGTGTCCATGAACCTGGTCAACTACAAGCAGAGCCCCATCTTCCGGGTCCAGGAGACGATACGGAGGGAGGCTGCCAGGTACGGTGTGCCCGTGGTGGGGGCCGAGGTCGTGGGGTTGATCCCCATGGAGGCCCTGGTCGAGACCGCAAGGTGGTACCTCCAGCTGGAGGACTTCCAGGACGAGCAGGTCCTGGAGAACCGCATATGGGAGTGATGGAGCATGCTCAAGGAGCTCCCCCTGACCGAGTTCTCCACCCGGCTGGCCTCGGAACAGCCTGCCCCCGGTGGCGGGAGCGCCAGCGCCGCGGTGGCGGCCCTCGGCGCGGGCCTGCTGATCATGACGTGCAACCTGACCCTCGGCAGGGAGAAGTACCAGGATGCGGAGGAGGACCTGATGGAGGTCCGCGAGGAGCTGGAACCCATCCGTGTCATGCTGCTCGCATCCGTCGACCGGGATTCTGAGGCCTACGACGCCGTCATCGCCGCATTTGGCATGCCTAGGACCAACACGGAGGAGAAGGCGGAGCGCAAGGCGGCCATCCAGTCGGCCATGAGGGCGGCCTCGGAGGTGCCCATGGACATGGCCCGGCGGGCGGGCCGCGCCCTGGACCTGGCCTCCATCGTGGCGGGGAAGGGGAACCCCAATGCCCTGTCCGACGCCGGATGCGGGGCGCGCTTCCTCGAGGCGGGGCTCCGGGGCGCGTTGTACAACGTGCGCATCAACCTGCCGTCCATCAAGGACGAGGCCTACGTGGCCGAGATGACCTCCGAGGTGGAGCGCCTGTCCCAGAGGGCCGACGAGGCCATGGCCAAGGTGCTTGCCATCATCGAGTCAGGCCTGTAGACAGCACCCGTTCTGGATAATGAAAAAGAGAGGGTCGGCCGCGGGCTGGCCCGCGGCCTTCCATTTTCTGTCCCTACGACCTGCGGCGCAGTCGACCGAGCAACGCTATTCCCAGGATGGCCAGCAGGACGAAACCCGTACCGATGCCGGGTAGGCCATCGGTGTCCTCCACGGACTTCTTGTGGGTCAGGACGTTGTTGTCGTACTGCGACTCTGGGATGTCGTTGGTGATCTCGAAGGTCAGCTTGTGCGTTCCAGGGGTCGGCACCCAGGTGAAGGAGGCGGTGGCGTTGGAGTTGCGGGTGATGGTCCGCAGGACCTCACGACCGATCTCCTTGTCACCCTCGCTCAGGATCACGTTGATGTTCTCGGCGGCGTAGGTGCCGTCGTTGGTGACACGAACGGTGATCTGTACGGGAGTGAGCGCCTCCGGCTTCGCCGGGTTGTACTCCACCGACTGGATCTTGAGGTCGGGGAGCTTGACGTCCATGGTCAGCTTCACGTCGTCCGTCTCGGCGCTGGTGGAAGTGGCCCGGGCGAAGAAGTCCACCGGGTCGGTGGAGGATGCGCCCTCGGGTATGTGCACCCTGAACTCCACGTCCTTGGACTCCGCGGCGCCCAGAATCACGGTGCTGATGGGAAGGCCCTGCATGTCGTAGAAGCCACCCACCCAGGCGCTGCTTGGCAGACCACCGTGCTCCAGGGAGAAGGTGTCCTGGCCGTTACCGTCGTTCTTGATGGTGAGACGGTAGTTGACGATGCCCTTGGGGGCGCCCTCGCCCTGGTACTTGGAGGAGGACAGGTCCACGCCGTACTTCTGGTGGATCTTGGTGAAGATCGGTATGACGTAGTCCTTGCCCGACTCGTCCAGGAGGACGATCTCCAGGGGCGTGCGGCCAGAGAGCGCGTCGAAGGGTGTGCTCACGATGGCGGTGAAGGTCTTGGTCTCCTTGGACAGGAGCACCAGGTTCCTTATCTCCACATCGTCCAGCTCGAAGGACACGATCCAGCCAGGAGGTACCCTGGCCGAATTGAGGGCCACGTTCTCGTTGCCGTTGCCCTCGTTCGTGACCGTCACGAGGTACTTCGCATTCTCGCCCGCGTGCACGGGGATCTCCGGTTCGACCACCAGGGGGATCAGTCCGTAGACGCGGTTGACCAGGGCGCTCACTTGGACATCTCCCCTGCTGGAGTAGTCCTCGGAGACCGCTGTGACCTTGACCACCTGACGGGAACCGGCAAGGGCATCTCCTGGAGCGGCGACGGTCAGGCTGATGACCTGTTGCTCGCCTCCGGCCAGCTGTATGGTCTCCCTGTCGAGCAGTGCACCCCAGCCCGGTCTCGGGTTGGTGGAGGTCACGAAGATCGAGACCTTGCCCTGCATGTTACCGACGTTGCGGATGGTGATGAGGAAGTCGACGGAGGAACCCGGGTCGACCCACTTGTTGGGCACAAGGGTCTCCAGCTCGAGGCGGAACGTTGGATTGATGATACCCAGCAGCTTCTTGCCGTCCCAGACCGAGGCGTCGCTCATGGACTGGACACGTATGAACACCGTCCCGTTCTCGTTGGCCTTGGCGTCCTCGGGTGCCGAAAGCTTGACCGTGAAGTTTGTACTCTCGTCCACATCCAGGATCGCTATTGTCTTGTCGATCTCCACATCCCATCCCGCGTTCTCGGGTATGAGTGTGGAATCGATACGATAGGTATCGGGGACATCGCCGATGTTGGCAATGTTCAGGTTGAAGGCTATTGTCCCTCCAGTGTCGATGAGCTTTGTGGGTTGGGAGCAAACGACCGTGACCGCCTTCTCGACGATGATGAAGGACCGCCATGCCAGGCTCTCGTCCTCGAACTTGGAGGACAGGGAGCTGGCGTTGATGGAGACGTTGATGTAATCGCCGGCGTTGGCCAGGGCGGGTGAGGTCATGGTCACGTTGAAGAACACGCGGGCGTTGCCCTGGACCCTGTTGAACTCGGTCTCGTCGATGTGGAACTTCCATCCGTCGGCCTCGGCCCACTCGTCGTAGGTAAGGGTGACGCGGTAGTCGTCAGCGAGACCGCCCTGGTTCTCCAGGTAAAGGTGCAGCTTCTTGGTCTCGTTGGGATGGAAGAAGTACATGTTCGATAGCTCGGCGATGTCGACCGGAGCCAGCTCCAGCTTGAAGTTGAACATGAACTTGTAGTAGATCTCGGAGTTGCCGTCCCGGGTATCGCCCCAGACCACATGGACGTTGTCGTCGGGGTCGACGGCGACGCGGGGATATTGGGAGCTGGCCGGGTTGCGGCTCAGGCGGTAGTTCTCGGGGGACTCCCCGAACTTGCCCTTCTCGGGCTTGGCGTAGTAGATCTCGGAGTTGCCGTCACGGCTGTCGTGCCACACGACGTAGACCGCATTCTCCTCGTGGGCTGCGGCCACACGGGGTGGCCCAGGGGAGACACCGCCCTTGGAGATGACCACATCTTGGTTCAGGACGCTGCCGTTGTTGTCCAGGCGCGTGTAGTAGATCTGACCGCCATCCTCCCAGACCAGGTGGACGTCACCGTTGGGGGTGACCGCGGGGTCCGCCAGCTTGTAGGAGGGGGAGCTGAAGATGTTCACCGACTGACCACGGGCGACGCCGTTCTGGTCCACCTTGCGATGCCATCCACCGGTGGATGAACCGAAACCGACGTGGACGTAACCGTAGATGTCGGTGGTGAGGGTGCAGTGCTCGCAGTGGGACGAGACGTCGGCTGATACGGCCACCTCGTTCACGAGGGTCTTGCCGTCGTTGTCCAGCTTGTCGTACACGATGTCCTCGCACTGGTACTCGTAGTCCTCGTGGACGATGTGGACGTAGTCGTTGACCTGGTCCACGTCGACCGCGGGCACGTGGGATGCGGTATTGTCCACGTTGCCGATGTGGATCTCGCTGGTCAATGCGTTGGCGTCGGCGTCGAACTTTTGATAGTACACGTTCTGCCAGCCGTCGTCCCACACCACGTGGATGCTGCCGGCGCTGTCGATACCGACCTGGGGTCCCAGGGGATACCTGTCGGGACTGCCGTAGCCGCGCACCACGTGGGAAGTGATGAACACCTCCTTGGACAGGGCCTGACCGGACCTGTCGAAGGTCTTGGTCCAATATCCTGACCTCTGCCAGACGACGTGCGAGTTGTGGGCTGAATCCACCACCACTTGGGGCATGGTATCGTCGGCCGAGTTGCGGGTGATACGGATGTCCTTGGTCCAGGTGTATCCACCGATCTGCTCGGTCTCGATGTCCACACCCCGGGAGTCCGTGTAGGTGGGTCCTGCTTCGGCTGTCTCAATCTCTTCCCCAGTGTCGCCAACCGCAGCGTTTACCGACGGTGCGAAGGCTCCAACCAGGAACAGGAGGACGATCGAAAGAATAATGATTCTTCTCATGTGGCCATCACCTATTATGTGACTACCCTTGTCAAATCCATGAGCGCTATATAATAGTATTGGTATGGGATTTGGTACGGTGACGTCCTGGCAAGGGGGGTGCCAAGGCTTATTGGGATGCAGTTGGATTTCGAGGTCGGTGACGACGATGGCGAAGGCGAAGACCACCGACGTGATGCTCGAGCAGGCAGCCCTCGTGGCGGTGCGGGACATCCTTAGGCTCCGGAAGGGAGAGCGTGTCGTGATAGTGACCAATCCCGAACCCGACGTGGACGCCATCTCCAGGGCCCTCTACCGTCAGGCCGAAGGGGCTGGCGGGGCACCCCTGCTCATCTACCAGCCCGTGAAGGGACAGCTGGACTACGCTGACAGGGCGGTGATCCAGGCCCTGAGCAGCGAGCCGGACGTCTTCCTCTCCATCTCATCCGAGAAGCTGGGCAAGGACCGGGACGCAATGGCAAAGCCCATCAGGGTCAAGCGGAGGGGGCGACGGTCGTACAAGAAGTACGATCACGTCTTCGATTACCTTCTCTTCGAGGCCCGGTCCCGTTCCTTCTGGTCCCCGGGCGTCACGGTCGACATGTTCTCCCGCACAGTCCCCATCGACTACGGTTTGCTCCAGGAGCGGGCGGCGCGACTGGGCTTCGCCCTGTCCCGGGCCGAGGAGGTACATGTGACCTCCCCATCGGGCACGGATGTCGTCGTCGGTGTCCGGGGCAGGAAGGCCAGCAAGGACGACGGGGCCTTCCACCGACGGGGCTCTGGCGGGAACGTACCCGCCGGCGAGGTGTACATCTCCCCCGAGCTCAAGGCATCGGAAGGGACGCTGGTCTTCGATGGGTCCATATCATCCGACCGTGGGGAGATAATGATCCAGCGGCCGATAACCTGCGTTCTCGAGGATGGTCTCGTGACCAAGGTGAGCGGTGGGAGCGAGGCCAGGAAGCTGCGGGGCACCCTGGATCGGTCCGAGAAGAAGGCCAGGGAGATGGCCTCCGACGGTAGACTGCCCCCGTCCCAGGGGGAGATATACGCCGCCAACGCATACAACCTGGGCGAGCTGGGCATAGGGCTCAACCCCGCTGCCAAGATAGTGGGCAATATGCTCGAGGACGAGAAGGCCTTCCGCACTTGCCACTTCGCCATCGGTGCCAACTACGATGACGACGCCCCGGCCCTCACCCACCTGGACGGTATGATGAGGGAGCCGACCATCTCTGTCACGTATCCGTCGGGCCGGACGCGGGTGCTCCTGGAGGAGGGCAATCTCCTCTAAGGGTTCCTGGGTCATCGTCCGGTTCATTTTCGGTCCTTCTTATCAGCGGATGGAAATTACCCGCCCGAAATAGCGTCCTGACCGTTCCATCCAGGGTCCCCGTCCAACACCCTGTTTCTTCTCATTCCCGCGAAGTCAAAAATTAGAATCAGGGCCCAAGGATTATATACTGATTTTTCCAGTCAGTCCATGGACCAAGCCCATAAACCATAGACATTTATGGCAATATGGAACGAGGTCCTTTCCCGCCCCCTTCATCCATGGATACGGGAATTCGCATAAAGGAGGGAGATGAGAGTGGTCATAAGACCGAATCCGAAGTGCTTCACGCGCGGCGCGTACGCGATGGCGATCGCGCTGCTTGCGATTGCATTGCTGGCTATACCCGCGGCCGCTGATACCGGCGGCGAGACCAGATCCACCGTTGAGTTCGGCCCGGACCTGGCTGTGAATGCAGGTGATATAATCCTTTCGAAGACCTCTCTGCTGGTCGGAGTGGAGTTCAACGTCACCATCAAGGTCTACAACCTTGGTGACGAGGACGCCTTCGATGTGGATGTGGATCTACTTGTCGACACCGAGCCTGTCGAGAGCGTAACCCTCGACCAGGTGATCGTCGATGGCTGGGAGATCACCAGCTTCGAGCTGGTCCTGACCCAAGGGGACCACGAGATCACCGTTCTGGTCGACGCCGATGACGCCATCGACGAGCGAAGGGAGGACAATAACGACGCGTCCAAGGATGTCTATGTGAATGGCCTGCCAGATGGTTCCATCACGGCGAAGGACATCACGGTGTCCGATGCCCATCCCGAGGAGGGAGACGTGGTGACCATAGATGCCACGGTCCACAACCTGGGCGAGAGCGCTGCCACCCTTGTCGTCGTCCAGTTCTGGGACGGTTTCCCGGGAGAGGGTCTCCTCATCGATGACCGGACCACTAGCGTACCAGAGGCCGGCCAGGACACTGTATCCATCACGTGGGATACCACCGGTCTTGGTGGGACCCACGTGATCACCGTTTACATCTCTCGCGTGATGCCCGGCGAGGACAACCTGGGCAACAACCTGGCGACCGCCACGGTCCTTGTCTTCACCGATTGGGACCTGGTCATCGACACCGAGACCGGTGACAAGGCCATCGACCAGGAGTGGACCCAGGACGGTTTCGTCACCGTCCGCGAGGGCGCCACCCTGACCATCAGAGAGACCGATTTCAGGTTCCTTCAGGATTACAACAACCAGTTCGCCCTGTTCGTCGAGGACGGGGGCAACCTGGTCCTGGACGATGCGACCGTTAGTTCCGACTACGACCTTCTCGTGTTCCTCGAGGCTGGCACCACCCTCCTGCTGACCTCGGGTGCCGAGCTGGCGGCGAACGTCGTTCTGACCGGCGCGACGGACGTGACCATCGAGGATAGCGTCGTGGACGGCGCGATCACGGGCACGGCCACCTCTGTGACCGTATACAACTCGGTCGTTACCGGAGAGATATCGCTGGAGGGCGCGAACCTTCTGGTCCAGGCCTCCTCGCTCTACACGGGTCTCCCCTGCGTGCTCCAGGGCACCAACGCGGTGTTCCTGGACAGCATGTTCAACGGGACCGCTGACCCCTGTTTGAGCCTGATCGAGGGCGCTATGGTCGAGCTGAGGAACGTGACCCTGAGGAACGTTCGGACCGATGCAAGCTCCACCGCTCTCGTGTTCCGCCGCGTGGAGGTCCAGGTCGTGGACGAGTCCACGATGGTGATACCCGAGGCGAACATAGAGATAAGGCATTTCATCAACGGCAGCGTCGTCGGGGCAGCCACCGGTGGCACCGACGGAAAGGCCTCCGTGGAGGTACTGTCCGACGTCCTGTCCGCAGGCGAGTCCCACTTCATCGGCAATTACATCGTCTGGGCCTCGTTCTCCGGCAAGGTCGGGACCGAGCCACTCCTGCTCACCCCCTACCCTGTCATGGACGTGACGTCCAACAACCCGAGGGCCACCGTGGTCCTACCCCCGGTGGAGCCCAGCAGCCTCATCGACCCGACCCCCGGCGACATTGTGATCCCCAAGGGCGAGTCGATGACCCTGGTGGCCGACTACGTGCAGGACGGCAACATCGTCGTCCGCGGTACCCTCACCGTCTCCAGCTCCGTCCTCAGCGTGTTGCAGGACAGGGACCACCACTTCTACGTGGTCGTCGAGGGCAACGGGAAGCTCATCCTGTCCGGTTCGACCATCACCTCGGACAGACACCTCAACGTCTATCTGTACGATGACGCGACCCTGGAGTTGGGTCCCGGCTCGTCCCTGTCGGTCAACGCCCTCGTCGCCGAGGACGGCGCCATGGTGATCGGTCATGGGGCCGAGATCGAGGCCCGACTGCTACTGCGTGGTGGCCAGGTGTCCTTGGACAACGGCTGCACCCTGGACGGTGACATCCTGGTCATCGAGGGTCCCATTGTCCAGCTCGGAGGTGGGAGCATCTTCGCCGACGAGCTGCGCGTGGACTCACCCGCCGTTTCCATCGAGGACCTGGACATCAACGTCGGTGATATGTATCTGGTGGCCTCCTTCGCGAACGTCACCGGCAGCACCATCACGGTCATGCGGATGACCGTCGATGCCACCATATTCACGATAACCGAGTCCAAGGTGAACGCCGGTGAGCCACTCAACCTGACGGTGGCGACCCTGTACATGGACTCCTCGTCGTCCAACGTGCCGATAAGGACCGATCGGACGGACTCGAAGGTATACCTGTACGATGCTGAGGTCCCCCGCCCCTTCATCTTGGGCAACGCCACGGTGATGGTCTACTGGTACCTGAACGTCCTGGTCCAGGACGTGCTGGCGAACCCCGTCGCCGATTCCGAGGTTGTGGTCAGTTTCACCAGCAACGGGACCGACGTGGCCTCGGGGATCACCAACGATGACGGTCAGGTCCGTTTCCCCCTACTGGGTTCCATCGTGGGGCCCGAGGGAGAGTACTTCTTGGGCAACTACATGGTGAATGCAAGCAGTCCGAAGGATCCCTCTCTTACCGTGGTCCGGTACGTGAACCTCGATCGGGCCAAGACCCTGTTGGTGGGATTCGATGTTCCCATGGTCCCTCCGACCAGCGTCTCTGTGGAGATCTTCATTGCGAACACCACCATCGTGGCTGGCACCGAGTTCACCGTGACGGGCACCGCCACCGCGATATTCCCGACCGTACGGAGCACCCTGAGCATGGGTGACGTGGAGATCCAGATGTGGACCAACGGGTCGACCTGGAGCAACACCACCATCCTCTCCGAGAACGGTACCTTCTCCTTCGACATACCCGCACCCATGGAAGACGGTGTGTACTACGTCAAGGCCGTCGTGACCCCGACGGGCGATTACACGGGAGTGCCCTCGGGTGCAAGCCGTCATCTGACCCTCGATGTCATCGCCCCCGGTCCGACGTCCCTCTTCATCCTGCTCTCGACGAACAAGATGGTCGATTTCCCCGCGGGCAGCACGCTTGTGATCAAGGGCTGGGTCAAGTACAACACCGCCCAGGGCGCCCCCGCCGCGAACGTCCGCGTGTTCGTGGAGGACCCTGTGAACTCCCAGATCTACCAGACCCAGGCAGACGGCCTGGGTGTGTTCGAGTTCCCGCCCAGGGTGGGACCCTCGTTCTACGGGCAGTACGATTACTTCGTCTCCGCCAAGGACGAGGACCTGGACATCGAGACCTCCGAGAGCTTCAAGCTGACCATCGTGGCCATCGAGCCTCCCGAGGAGGAGGAGGAGTCCAACAACTACCTCTGGTACAGCATCATAATCATCGTCATAGTCGTGGTTGTGATCGTAGGTACGCTTGGTTTCTGGGCCTTCTCATCCAAGGGCCGAATGGTAGAGTGTGGCGAGTGCGGCACCCTTGTTCCCGAGACCGCCACCGAATGCCCCAGGTGTGGCATCGAGTTCGAGGTGGAGGTGGCCAAGTGCAGCGTCTGCGAGTCATGGATCAAGTCCGATGCCACCGAATGTCCCTACTGCAACACCCCATTCAGCGACATGGAGGAGGTCGGCGAGGAGGGCAAGGGCAAGGGCAAGGACGGCGCACCCCCCGATGGCGAAGAGGCGGGTGCTGGAGGCGATGTGATCGCCGAGGTCCCCGAGACCGATGGGGCCCTGGCGGAGGCCTTCAATGGCTCCGAGGAGGGCAGCGAGGTTGCGATCAAGCAGGTCCCCGAGGGCCTGAAGAAGGAGGTCCGTCCCCGTCCCGTCGTCCAGAAGAGGGCGGTCAAGGAGGTGACCACCGACCTCGAGAACGGCGCCCTCACCAACGGCGGCGAGAACGGGACCCCCAAGCCTCGCGTGGTGAAGAAGATCCCGGCCCACTCCGTCGAGCTCGAGGAGGAGATAGTCCTCGATGAGAAGGAAGTGGACCTCTATGTTCAGGAGGACAAGGAGGAGAGTTAGATGTTGAGAGGACCGCGAAACCGCATCCTCGCATCTCGCGTCATGGTCTTGATGCTCTTGACCGTGGCCATCTTCCTGGTAACGGTGGTGATCGCCGCCCAGGAGGGAGATGCGGCCGCCAATCTCTACGTGGAGACGGCGGACATCGTCCCGGAGGCCACACAACCCACCAAGGGTACGACCTCGATCGTGGACGTGACCGTCCACAATGACGGGGACACCAACGCCACGGGCTTCTATGTCAAGTTGAGGGACACCACCGCCTCTGCGAACCTGGGGACGATGGGCCCGTACAACCTGACGGCCAATTCCTCTATTGACATCAGCTTCACTTGGGACCTCACCGGGGCCTCGGGTGGCAAGCACACCCTGCAGGCCACTGCCGACTCGGGATCCGATGTCAACGAGTCCGACGAGACCGACAACACCGCGACCAAGGACGTGACGGTCAACCTGCCTCCCGTGGCCAGCGCTGCCTCGAACATGGGATTCGCCTACACCCACCTGGAGATAGGCTTCTCGGCCGCTGGCTCTTCCGATCCCGATGGCATCATCTCGAATTACCTCTGGTACTTCGGCGATGGTGACACCGAGGAGGGCTTCAACGTGAGCCATGCGTACACCGATGGAGACCCCTCCCCAGGCAAGACGTACAACGTGACCCTCGTGATAACCGATGAGGACGGCGGGTTGGCCAGCAAGACCCTCACCGTGCGCATCTACAATCGTATCCCCACCGCGATCGCTTCCGATGTCACCATAGATACCGTGACCCCCACCTCAATCTCGGGAGCGTCCTCGATCGACACCGACGGCAAGGTCTCCAAGTTCCGATGGACCCTTGAGAACGGCACGGTGCTCTGGGGTTCCCCCATTGTCGTTAGCTACGATGACGACGGTAGGTACAGGATAGCCCTCACCGTCTGGGACGATGACGGGGAGTCCGACAGCACGGCCATCTACGTGACCGTGCTGAACCAGGCACCCGAGATCGACCTACGTGCGAACAGGACCCTCGTGAGCAGGGGGGACTCCATCAGGTTCGACGCGTCCGGGTCCGAGGATGTTGACGGTGCCATCACGAACTACACATGGATCTTCGGCGACAGCACGACCGCCTCGGCGACCGTGGTCGACCATACGTACTCAGAGAACGGCTCCTACAACGTCACCCTCGTGCTTGTGGACGACGACGGTGCGATCTCCTACGCCACCGTTGGGGTCATCGTGGGCAACACGGCACCCCTGGCCGTGGCAAGGGCGAACATCGGTTACGTGTTGACGTACGAGGACGTGGAGTTCAATGCCACATCCTCTTCCGACGTGGACAACAACGTGGCCACCTTCGCATGGGACTTCGGCGACGGGTTCAGCGCCATGGGCGAGATCGTGGTGCACAACTTCACCGATGACGGTACCTACGTGGTGACCCTGACGGTGACCGACACCGGGGGCGCGTTCGGGACCAGCACGGTGACCATCTTGGTGGACAACCGGGCTCCCGTCGCGATCTTCCATGACATCACCGTGACGACCCACGAGCCAGCATGGTTCAATGGAACGATGTGCTGGGACAAGGACGGTTACATCGCGTCATACCTCTGGGACCTTGGAGAGGGGCTCGTCTACTCGACGGCCAATGCATCGCATTCATGGGGATCCCCAGGCGTCTACACGGTGCTCCTTACCATTTGGGACGACGACGGTGACAAGAACCACACCACCTTCATCGTGACCGTGCTTAACCAGGCTCCCATCGCGGCGATGACCGCGGACCCAATCAAGACCACCCTCGCACGGCCCGTGTACTTCAACGGGACCGGTTCCCGGGACATGGACGGGGAGATAATCAACTGGACGTGGGCGTTCGGTGACGGCACGAATGGTTACGGCGAGGTCGTCGACCATACCTACTCCGCCTACGGAACCTACTTCGCCACGTTGACCATAAGGGACGACTCTGGTGGTATCGACTCCACCGGCCTGCTGATAACGGTAAGGAACCAACCTCCGTTGGCATCCATCAACGTCACGCCCCTGGTGACCTACACCGGGGACATCGTGACCTTCAATGGAAGCAACAGCTCGGACCCCGAGAACCAGATCGCCGAGTACTACTGGTCCTTCGGCGACGGCGAGAGCGCCACCGGTCCGATCGTGACCCATGTCTACCAGGACGACAGCTGGTTCACCGTTCGCCTGACCGTGGTCGACCAGGATGCCACCGCCTCGTTCCTCGAGGTGGTCGTCAAGGTGTTGAACCGTGTCCCGATACCCAAGGCCGAGGCGACCCCTGCGACCGCCATGACCCTGGAGGACATGACCTTCACGGGCACGCTGTCCGAGGACAAGGACGGACGCGTGCTTTGGTACCACTGGGACTTCGATGACGGGACCGAGGGCTTCGGCGCGGTCGTTACCCACGCCTTCACCGATGACGGTACCTACTCCGTGACCCTCACCGTGACCGACGATGATGGAGCGGAGGCAAGCCATTCGGTCCAGGTCGTGGTGACCAACCGGGCGCCCTTCGCAACGGCCGGTGACGATCAGACTACCCGGACAGGGATCCCTGTGCGGCTCGACGGCCGCCAATCGTACGATCCCGACGGTGACATCGTTGAGTACCTCTGGGACTTCGGTGACGAGACCACCGACACCGGTTCCGTGGTCACCCACTCCTTCCCGACCTATGGGACGTTCCTGGTGGAGCTGACGGTCACCGACGACGACGGTGCCACCTCGACCAGTAACCTGACGGTGACCGTGCAGAACGTGCAGCCCGTTGCCAAGTTCACGGGTAACACCCGCATCCTGTCAGGGCAGGCCCTGGAGCTGGATGGGACCGACTCTTACGACCTCGATGGTTACATTGCAGAGGCGAATTACAGATGGGACATGGGTGACGGGAGGAGCGAGCTGGGCAAGCTCATCAAGCATACGTACACCTCCGTGGGAACGTACGTCGTTGTCCTGACCGTGGAGGACGATGGTGGGCTGACCTCCAGCTACTCCCGGATGGTGGAGGTGCTCAACAGGATGCCCTCGGCACAGATCTCCGCGTCCCTACTGGTGCTGCCCACCGGTGACAGCCTCGACCTGGACGGGTCAGGCTCCAGCGATCCGGACGGTAGCGTGGAGACCTACACCTGGATATTCGGGGACGGCTCCGTCGCATACGGCCGACAGGTGTCCCACGTCTACGGTGATGACGGCATCTACATGGTGGTGTTGACCGTCACCGATGACCTGGGAGGTACCGACAGCACCTCGGTCTTCATCCAGGTGGAGAACAGACCACCGATGCCAGCGATCGAAGGGCCCGATACCGCCGTGACCATTACGGACGTCGAGTTCACCGCAGAGGGGACCCTGGATCCCGATGGGAGGATCGAGGGCTACTTCTGGGACTTCGGCGATGGCAACGGTGACAACGGTTGGAACGTGAGCCATGAGTACATGACCAGCGGTATCTACACCGTTCGTCTCACCGTTCTGGACGATGACGGTCGTTCCGCATTCACTAGTGTGTCGATCGATATCACCAACCGTCCTCCGATCCCCGAGGCCGAGACCCCTTCGGAGGCGACGCAGAACACCACTGTCAAGTTCGATGCCACCGGGAGCTACGACCCCGATGGGCTGATAACGGCCTGGCAATGGGATTTCGGCGACGACTCCTCCGGTGAGGGCCGTGAGGGCTACCACAGGTACATCGAGGCAGGTACGTACACCTGGACCCTCACCGTTGTCGACGACTCCGGTGATACCCAGGAGATCCAAGGTTCCATCTACATCAAGGACCGTCCCCTGGTCCCCGATGTGGGACCTGGACCGAACGACGACGAACCATCCGAATCCCCCGGTCCCGGCGCCATCGTCGCGCTGGCGACCCTCGCCCTGGTCGGCATATCCATTGCCCTCCGCCGGAAGAGGCAGCAGGCCTAGTCACGAGTATGGGACATGAGGCGTGTTCACAACAGTGGAAGAGCCCGTGGCCTCGCGATAGAGGCTTCAGGCCATCATGTCGTCAAGCAACGCCTGGAGTGCCGCTGGAGGGTCTTGGGACCGGTACAGGGACCGTCCCACTATCACCGCATTGGCCCCGGCCCTGATGGTGGTGCCCGCCGACCCGCCCTGGGTGCCCACGCCTGGAGAGAGGATGACCATGTCCGGTCCGACAATGTCCCGGAGGGCCGAGACACGTTCGGGTCTCGTCGCCGGGGCGATGATGCCGGCAGCGCCCGCCTTGCGGGCCATGGCGGCCATCTCCTCGGACCGGTCCTGGAGGTAGTCCAGGGCCCCAGGATGGCTCATCTCGGTGACCACGAACACGTCCATGCCCTCGGCGGCGGCCGCCGCCTCGGCCACGCTGTCGTGGCCCACGAAGCCGTGGACTATCACACCCGAGGCCCCCGCGCGGACCGCCCTCTGTACGATCATCGCTGAGACAGCGGGTATGTCCGCCACCTTGAAGTCACAGATCACCGGGGCGACCTGGCCGAGGCGAGCGACCACGGCCAGGCCCTCGGTCAGGACCAGAGGGTATCCCACCTTGATGGCATCCAGCCCGTGGGCGAGTTGTCGGGCGACCTCCACCGCCCTGTCGCCCTCCAGGTCGTCCAAGGCGAGCACTATGTGTTTGTCGAAGCGCATCATTGCCGAATGGCCTAGCAATATGATAAGGATTTTCGAGCTCCAGACCGGAATATCCACCGGAGAAAGTACAAATGGGATGACCGCCTACCCAGCTATGAGGTCAATGGAGCAATCCGCTGACAACGACCCAGCAGAACGGGAGCCCCCCACAGAGGGGGGCTGGCGCCGCATCGGCGTCCTGGAACGAGGTGTAGCCAATGCACCTCCCAGCTATCATGGCCGTCACCATGACCGAGTCGAGGTCGCGGGCCATCGAGCGGGCCCGCCGAGCCCGGCTCAGGGCTAGCCGCCAGATCGCGGCCTTCCGGCAGCGGGCCACCTTCCTTTGGGAACTGAAATCCTTCGTCAGGCAGAGCCTGGTCGCCATCATCCTGAGCCTCATAATCGTCCTCATCGCGGGCGTGATCTTCAGCTCGTTGCGCGAGGCCCTCATCGCGATGCCGGGTCTGATGCTCCTCGTTCCCGGTGCTCTGGCCATGAGGGGTAACATCTACGCCTCCCTCGGAGCTCGCCTGGGGACCGCCCTCCACACCGGTCAGCTGTCCTCCGAGACGAAGGGTTCGCCCCTCCTTCGCGAGGAGGTGCTGGTCGTCCTGATACAGATCCTTGTAGGGGGCCTCTTCCTGGCCATCGCAGGGAGGATCACCGCCATCATCCTGGACATCCCCACGGTCTCCATGGTCGAGCTGGCGGTGGTCGCCATGTTGGGTGCCCTGATAGCGGGGGCGGTCGAGCTCTGGGTGACCATCAACGTGGCCATCTCCGCCCATCGCCGTGGATGGGACCCTGACAACGTCACGGCCCCGATCATTTCCGCAGTGGCGGACCTGGTGTCCATACCGAGCCTGCTGGGTTGCGCCATGCTGGTGGTCTGGATGCCTGGTTGGACCACCTACCTCATCTTCCTTGGGATGATGCTTGCCCTGTTCATACTGACAATGGTCGTGGTCCGGGGCGAGCACGAGCGGGCGTCGACGGTCCTGGGCGCCAGCGTTCCCGTGCTGCTCGGCGTCCTGCTCATAGTCCTCATACCCGCCGTGATGCTGGAGAGCATCGTGGAGGAACTCGTGGACAACCCCACCATACTCATCCTCATCCCACCCTTTGTGGCCATGGCGGGCAACCTGGGAGCGATCCTGGCATCGCGCCTCAGCTCCGCCGCGCACCTGGGACTCATCAGCATGAAGGGGACGCCCGACTCACTTGTGTACAAGAACGTTGGGGTCATCATGATACTGGCGATACTGACCTTCGGGGCCCTGGGTCTCCTCACACACATGGTCGCGGTGGCCATCGGGATGGACTCGCCGGGGGCCGGCGTGCTGTTCACGATATCCCTGGTGGGCGGTCTCATCGTAACGGTGGCGACCTGCTTCGCCGCCTACAGGGTGACCGCGTACACCTTCCAGAAGGGGGACGATCCGGACAACGTGGTCATCCCCATAATCACCTCCACAATGGACGCCATGGGGACGGCGCTGGTGATAATGCTCTTCATGGCCCTCGTGTTCTGAGGTAGGACCGTGTTCAGCAGCTGATGTCCGGGTCCCCGCTGGGATCGGGCACGAACTGCACCCGGGATGCCTTTCCCCGGCTCAACCTGCACAGGTGGCCCCTCGACTCCAGTGGACCTCTCGCGAAGATGATGTCGCCCGCCTTGAGGGCGGTCTCGCCATCGGGGCCGATGATCCACCTGTCTCCCCGCTTCACGACGATTATGAACCAACCGGTGTCGGTGGCCAGGGAGGTCTCCTTGAGGGGCTTTCCGACCAGGACGGATTTGGTCTGGATGACCTCCTGGGCTATGGAGGTGTCCGACTCGAGGATGGATTCGGCCAGCACGGGATGCACCTTGATGTCCCTGAGCACCACGTCAGCGATCTTCTCTGCGGAGTCGGCGATGTCCTCGGCTGCCCTCGAGAGGCGGATGAGGGTGATGGCCCGGTCCAGGTCACGGTCATGGGACACACGTCCTATGACGAGCTCCTCCAGGCGGCTGTTGAGGTTCTTGACGTGGTTGGTGAGCGACAGCACCTCTTCCGCCAGCTCCCGGTCCATGAAGATGAGGGAGCTGTACGCCAGGTCGATGAGGATCTCGGAGGTGTCCTTGACCTGCAGGAACAGTTCGTCCGCCTCATCCATTGTCCATCACCTCCTGGATGGTGGCCTTGCCGAGGGCGACCTTCCGGAACAGGTCCACGCCCTCGCCGGTGCCGCGGAACACCAGCAGGTCCCCAGCCCTGAGGCCTCGGTCATCCTCGACCTCGTACCACCAGCG